>NZ_RZSB01000803.1:0-2627 GCF_004023285.1 Mesorhizobium sp. M2A.F.Ca.ET.067.02.1.1 | reverse complement strand
GGTCTGGGCAAGCCAGGAGGATTTCGTCGCCTGGACGAAGTCGGAAAACTTCCGCGCCGCCCACCGCAACGCCGGCGGCTCGAAGGTTCATTACCTCGGCCACCCGCAATTCGAGGGCTTTTCGGTCGTCGAAGGCGCTTAGTCTATCTCTGCTGACCGGTAAGGGCGTGTTGAGATTCAGGTCAGGCCGAGTCGGAGTCGAAGACGGGCGCGAGGCGACCAAACAAGGTGGCTTCCGAGAACCGGAGCGGAGCGTACTTAAAGTACGTGAGCAGCGGAAGCACAGGACGCCATCGTTTGCAGGCCGGCCTCACCTGAATATCGATACGCCCTAGGCGGCGGCAAGCAGGCTGGCGTTCCCACCTGCCGCTGTCGTGTCGACGCAGACCGCGCGCTCATGCGCGTAGGCGGCCGGGTTGAGCACCTCGCTGACCAGCGGCACGATCGGCCCGGCGCGGTGGGCGATCACCTTGCGCACGATGCGCGCCGCTTCCGGCGTGCCGGAGAAGGCGACGACATCGACGCGCAGTGAGCGCGCCTCGACCGGGTCCGGCCGGCCGTCGATGGCTGCCAGCGGCAGGCCCTTGCCGGTCAGTGCCGAGAGTGCTGCCGGCGCGCCCGGCGCCACGGCAAGCACCGCGTTGCCGGCGGCGAGCGCCTGGATCGTCTGGGCAAGCAGCGTCTCGGTGTCCGGGCCGAGGCAAAGCACCCGGCCGCGCGGCGCCAGCGACAGCGTGTTGGCTTCGCCGGTCGGTCCAGGCAGGTCGACCTGGCCGAAATCGAGGCTGGCGGCCGCGGCGATCGCCGCCACGCCCTTGCCGCGCAGATGCTTCCTCAGGATCGCGACGCGGTCCGGCCGCGTCGACCAGCCGCCCAGCGTCGGATCGGGCAGATTGTCGGCAAGCTCGGTCGCGGTCACCTTGTGACCATCGGCAACCTCGGTTCCGGCCTCAGGCCCCTTGCGGAAGCGGCGCAGGTAATGCGGTCCGCCGGCCTTCGGGCCGGTGCCCGAAAGCCCCTCGCCGCCGAAGGGCTGCGAGCCGACCACGGCGCCGATCTGGTTGCGGTTGACATAGATGTTGCCGGCATGGATGCCGTCGACGAAATGCTGGACCCGGCCCTCGATGCGCGTATGCAGGCCGAAGGTGAGGCCATAGCCCTTGCGGTTGATGGCGGCGATGACCTGGTCGATCTCGTCGGCGTCGAAAGTCGCGACGTGCAGCACCGGGCCGAACACCTCGCGCTCCATCTCCTCGATGCCCTTGACGCGGAAGACATGCGGGGCGACGAAGCGGCCGGTGGCCGGAGCTTCGATCCTGGCGATCAGCCGGCCTTCCAGCCCCTTCTTCTTGCAATAGTCGCTGATCGAAGCCTGCGCCTCGTCGTCGATGACCGGGCCGACATCGGTCGAGATGGCCCAGGGATTGCCGACGTTGAGCGCTTCCATCGCGCCCTTCAGCATCTCCAGCATCTTTTTCTCGACGTCCTTCTGGACGTAGAGCACGCGCAGCGCCGAGCAGCGCTGGCCGGCGCTCTGGAAGGCCGACGCGAGGATGTCGCGCACCGCCTGCTCCGGCAGCGCGGTGGAATCGACGATCATCGCATTCAAGCCGCCGGTCTCGGCGATCAGCATGGCATCGGGCGCCGCGGTCTCGGCCAGTTGCTTCTCGATCAGCTTGGCGACCTCGGTCGAGCCGGTGAAGCAGACGCCGGCGATGCGCGGATCGGCGGTCAGCGGCGCGCCGACCGTGGGGCCGTCGCCCGGCAGAAGCTGGATGACATCCTCCGGCACGCCGGCCTCGCGCAGCATCTCGACGGCGCGGAAGGCGATGAGCGGCGTCTGCTCCGCCGACTTGGCGATGACCGAATTGCCGGTGACCA
The DNA here is from genome assembly GCF_004023285.1 of Mesorhizobium sp. M2A.F.Ca.ET.067.02.1.1. Lineage (NCBI taxonomy): Bacteria > Pseudomonadati > Pseudomonadota > Alphaproteobacteria > Hyphomicrobiales > Phyllobacteriaceae > Mesorhizobium > Mesorhizobium sp. M2A.F.Ca.ET.067.02.1.1. Next base: position 746 of record NZ_RZSB01000803.1, on the reverse strand, counting down.
AAGCCGCCGCGATCTGGCCGGTGAAGATCGCCAGCGGGAAATTCCACGGCGAGATGCAGACGATCGCGCCGCGCGCTTCGGTGCCTGCCTCGGCATTCGCCGCCTCGGCCGCGTAATAGCGCAGGAAGTCGACCGCCTCGCGCACTTCCGCCACGCCATCGGCCAGCGACTTGCCGGCCTCGCGGGTGGCGAGAGCGAAGAACTCGGCCGCATTGGCCTCGTAGAGGTCGGCAGCGCGGTTGAGGATCGCGGCGCGCTCGGCAACGGGGCGCTTCGCCCAGCCGGGCTGCGCGTCGACGGCAATGCGCACGGCGGTCGCCACCTGCTTGGCCGCAGCTTCATGCACGGTGCCGACGATCTCGTCGGGCCTGGCCGGATTGACGATCTGGCGCTGCTTGCCGTAGCCGGCGGCGCGCGTGACCGGCTTGGCATGCCAGCGGTCCGCTCCGGCAAATTCCGCCCTCGCCTTGTCGATAGCCGCAAGCGTCACCGGATCGGTGATGTCGAAGCCTTTGGAGTTGCGGCGCCCGGCGCCGAAGATCGCTGAGGGACGCGCGATCGCCGGATTGGCGGCGGGGCCGTGCATCTCGACAACCGTGAGCGGGTCGCGCGCAATCTCCTCCGGCTCGACTTCCTCGTCGGTCAACTGGTGGACGAAGGAGGAATTGGCGCCGTTTTCCAGCAAACGCCGCACCAGATAGGCAAGCAGGTCCGAATGCGCGCCGACCGGCGCATAGATGCGGCAG
>NZ_RZSB01000802.1:0-2632 GCF_004023285.1 Mesorhizobium sp. M2A.F.Ca.ET.067.02.1.1 | reverse complement strand
CTATCACCGCCGATCGCCGTTTCCTGCGAGGTGCGCCACGATGGCGAGGCGGTCGACCCGCTACGCTTCCTCACTGTCGGCAAGAAGGTCGCGCAATACCTTTGACCGGCTTATCCGACAAAGGCGCCTGCGGATCGGCTAAGCGCCGTAATTCTCCTGTCCGGCCAGGTACATCGTTGCCGCCGAAACCAGAGTAAGGACGCCGTTCTTCAACGCCGTCTCGTCGATGCGGAACCTGGAATGGTGGAGTGGGTAGACTGACCCTACCCCCTCGTTGCGGATGCCGAGCCGGAAATAGACCGACGGGCGTTTCTCGCTGTAGTAAGCGAAGTCGTCGGCAATGCTCCATCCAGGCATGTTGAGAGCATTGTCTGCGCCAATGCTGGCTTTGGCGCCGGCCATGATGAGCGCGGCCATACCGGCATCGTTGACGACGCCCGGTTCGCCCCGGCGGATGTCGATCTTTACGCTGGCGCCGTGGCTTGCCGCTATTCCGTCCAGCACTTCACGAAGCCGGCGCCAGGTCCGCACGCGAGTGGCGTCGTTGCCGCTGCGGATGGTGCCTTTGAACGCGACCTTGCCGGCAGTGACGTTATAGGCATTGCCGCCATTGATGGCGGTCACCGAGATGACCAGCGGATCATAGGGATCGGTCTCACGCGAAACGATCTTCTGCAGCTCGCTAACCATGGAGCAGGCGACAGTCAGCGCGTCTATGCCTTCATAGGGCTTTGCCGCATGCGCCGCCGAGCCGGTGACCAGCACATCGAACGTGTCGCAGGCGAGAGTGTAGGGACCCGGGCCGACGGCCACCTTGCCGGACGGCGTATACGGATCGACATGGACGCAGATCGCGGCATCGACGTCGTCGAGAAGCCCCTCCTCGACCACCCGTCGCCCACCAGACGGTTCATCTTCCTCGGCCGGCTGGAAGATGAGGCGAACGGTTCCGCCGAAACTGTCGCGTGAGCGATTGAGATGCGCGGCGACCGCAAAGCCCATCGCGGCGTGGGCGTCATGACCGCAGGCATGCATCACGCCCGGATTTTTGGACGCAAAGTCGACGCCGGACTCCTCCTCGATCGGCAGGGCGTCGATATCGGCGCGGATAGCCACCTTGCGGTTCGAAGGCCGGCCGGTGCCGACGATGTCGACGGCAAGCCCGTAGCCGGCGACATCGCGGATCTCGGTGATCCCTTCCTTTACAAGCATCTCGCGCAAGTAACGCTGCGTGCGTGCCTCCCGGTTCGACAGCTCGGGATGGCGGTGCAGATGGCGCCGGATCTCGATCATCCGATCGAGAATTCCGGCATCGATGTCGGGCGCGGCATCGCTCGTCGAGGACGGCCGGTCAGGTTTTGACATGAATATCCCGCGGGAACTTCGTCAGCGTCTCGTTGCCGGACTCGGTCACCAAAATGGTTTCGCTGACCTCGATGCCCCAGCCGTCCATCCACATGCCCAGGATGGAATGGACGACATTGCCGGGCTGCAGCACCGTCTTGTCGCCGGGCCGCAGGCTGATCGTGTGCTCGCCCCAATCCGGCGGATAGGCAACGCCGATCGAATAGCCGATACGCGATTCCTTCTTCAGCCCGTGACGGGCAATGACCTTGCGCCAGGCAGCTTCGACAGCCTCGGCGGTGGTGCCCGGCCGTACCGTGTCGAGCACCGCATCCATGCCTTCGATCACCGCCTTTGCCGTATCCGCGACGCTCGCCGGCGTCTTGCCGAGCTGCATCGTCCTGGCTAGCCCCGCCGCATAGCGGCGGCAGACGCCGGCGAGTTCCAGCGCGATGGTTTCGTCCTTCCCGAACCGCCTGTCGCTCCACATAATGTGTGGCGCGGAAGCGTTTTCGCCGCCGAGGATCGTCGGCGGCAGCGCGGTGATGTCGCCGGCGAAATCCGGGCTGCCGGCGATCTGCGCCGCCTGGATGGAAGCAATCGCGTCGCATTCGCGCACACCCGGCGCGATGACCTCGTAGGCCCGCGCGACCGCCGCCTCGGCCAGTCTTGACGCCTTGCGAAGATAGGCGATTTCCGGCGCCGACTTGACCGCGCGGATCCAGTTCACGAGCAGGTCGGCGTCGTGCCATTTCGCATTGGGCAGGCCGGCGACGAGCCGCGCATGCGCCTTGGGCGAAAAATAATAGGCTTCAAGCTCGATGCCGACGGGACGGTTGCCCCAGCCCTTGGCGACGATCCAGGCCGCGATCCAGTCCATCGGGTGCCGGTCGGCCCGCTGGACATGGTCCTCCGGGAAGCCGACGACGTTTTCCGGCTTCACCCAGGCCGTCAGCAAGCCGCCGGCCGCATCCATGGCGCGGCCGATCCAGACAGGCTCCGCGTCCTCGATGGGAACAAGCACGACCTGCGGCGTGTAGAACGACCAGCCGTCATAGCCGGTGATGTAGTGCTGGTTGGCGACGTCGTTGACGATCAGGAGTTCGATGCTGCGCCTGGCCATCTCGGCGCGGATTTTTCCGAGCCGCCGCTGGTACTCTGCGCGGGCAAAAGGCAGTTCAATCATCTTTTCTCCTCATCGGATCGATCTGGTCGGGGACGAAGCCCTATCGTCCTACCATTGCGGTGGTTTTGAGCGACGACAATCGGCCAGGAAGGTGCATAGGCA
>NZ_RZSB01000801.1:0-2632 GCF_004023285.1 Mesorhizobium sp. M2A.F.Ca.ET.067.02.1.1 | reverse complement strand
GCTGCGCTCGGTCGCGCGCGGCCTGGGGCTGACCGAGACCATTTTCGATAAGGATTTCGAGGGCGGCATCTCGACATTGCGCCTGATCCGCTACCCGTTGCGTGACCCGAACAGCGGCGTCGACCTCAGCGGTCCCGACTTCTCCGTACTCCACAAAGGCGAGATGCGGACCATCATCGGCCGCGAGCATGCCGATTCCGGTTTCGTCACCTTGCTGGCGCAGGACGGCGTCGAAGGCCTGCAGGCAAAAAACCTTGCCGGCGAATGGATCGACGTGCCGCCCGCCGACAACACGCTCGCCGTCAATTTCGGACAGCTGCTGGAGCGCAGGCCGGGTGCGGGCGACCCGGCATCGGGTGATCGCGCCCAAACAGGCGCGCTTCTCGATCCCGTTCTTCTATGAGCCACGCGTCGACGCCGAGATCGCTCCCCTGCCGCTCGAGGGCGCCGAGCCCTTCGAGCCGTTCCTTTATGGCGACTATCTCTGGGACACGGCGACGAAATTCGTCGAAATGAGCGGCGTCAGGCATCTGCGCCAGCCGCGGCGGGCCAAGGCTTCGTAGATCGGCAATCCTTAGAGACCGCAGCCGGTTGAGGTGTGTTGAGATTCAGGTCAGGCCGAGTCGAAAACGGTGGCTTTCGAGAACCGGAGCGGAGCGTACTTTTGAGTACGTGAGCACCGGGAGCGCAGAAAGCCGGCGTTTGCAGGCCGGCATCACCTGAATATCGACACACCTTAGTGGCGCTTGGCCTGGACGAGATAGGCATCGATCATGGTCTCGCCCAGCCATTTCGCGGCTTCGAGCCTGTGCAGTCCCTCGACCAGGATGTGGCGCTTGCCGTCGTGCCGCACCTGGATCGGCGTCTTCATCCCGTTCTCGAGAATATCCTCGGCAAGATAGCGCACGGTCTCGGGGTGCAGCGTCTTGCGGCGCGCCGTCGGCACGTAGATGTCGTCGACCTTGACCTTTTGCACACGCAGCATGTCGGCTCCCTGGCACTGAACAACGCCCAATGAATAATCCGTTTGCCGGATATCGACAAACGCGGGTACCTGCTGGCCCGATGCTTTCCATTTGACGCTTGGCCGGCCGATGGTCTCAATGACGGCTTCGTGATCTCAGGTCCAGCTTGATGCAATTGCTCACCGAATTTCCCGATTTCGGGCTGACGCCCGAGCAGCGCCGCGAGGCGGTACGCGGCCATTATTACGAATGGCCGGGGATGGATGGCGAGCGCGGTGAGATCTGGTGCTACAGCGACCGGTTTTCCTATCGTCCGGGCGAAATCGTCACGCTTTTCGTCAGTTCGTCGGCGCCGCACTTCAGCATCGCCGTCATCCGCGACGGCGCCGCCGAGACCAAGGTCTTCGAGGGAGCAGGCCTGTCGGCGCGCTGGCAGGATACGCCCGACCAATGCTCGGTCGAAGGTTGCGGCTGGGAGGCGTCGTTCGAATTCCGCATCGGCGACGACTGGCCGTCGGGCGCCTATCGCATCGCGCTTCTTGCCGAAGGCCGCGACGGCAATCCAATCCGCAGCCACCATCTCTTCATCGTCGCGCCCCGGCCCGGCCGCAAGCCGGGCCGCCTGCTGCAGGTCGCCGCCACCGGCACCTGGACCGCCTACAACACCTGGGGCGGCTCGAACCACTATCAGGGCATCACCGGCCCGAACCGCGACCAATACGCGACCATCGTATCGACCCAGCGTCCCTGGTGCCGCGGCTTCGTCGTGCTGCCCAAGGACGCGCCCCGCGTGCCGGTCGAAGTCGCCATGCCGCCGAAGACCGTGCCGCGCTACCCGCATATGGAATGGGCCTTCGCCACTGGGCATTCGAAGAAATACGCCTCCTCCGGCTGGGCAAGCTATGACAGCCATTTCTTCCGCTTCGCCGAACGCGCCGGCTACCAGGTCGATCTCGCCAGCCAGCACGAGCTGCATTTCTCGCCCGAGATCCTCGATGGTTACGAATGTGTCGTCTTCGTCGGCCACGATGAGTACTGGACCTGGGAAATGCGCGACGCGGTCGACAACTATGTGACCCGCGGCGGGCATGCGGCGCGCTTTGCCGGCAATTTCATGTGGCAGACGAGGCTGGAAGACCAAGGCCGCCGCCAGGTCTGCTACAAGTACAAGGCGCGCGCGGAAGACCCGGCCTATCGCGGCGGTGACGTCACCCGCGCCACCAATTCCTGGGAAGCGTCCGAGATCGGCCGCCCCGGCAGCGCCACCTTCGGCCTCAATGCGACGCGAGGCGTCTATGCCGGCTGGGGCGGCTGCGCCCCGCGCGGCGTACGCGGCTTTCCGGTCTACCGTCCCGAGCACTGGGCCTTCGCAGGCACCGGCATCTATTATGGCGACCTGCTCGGCGCCGACAGCCATGTCTATGGCTATGAGGTCGACGGCCTCGATTTCGAGATCCGCGGCGGCCTGCCCTATCCAACCGCGGACAGCGGCGCGCCCGACGGCCTGCAGGTGCTGGCGGTCGGCATGGCGAGCCAGGTTGAGGAAAGCGCCGACATCCCGATCAAGGACCAGTTCCTCACCGACGAGGATGGCCGCTTCACCGCCGAGACGCTTTTCGGCGAGGCGAGCGACGCCAATCTCGACAAGGTCAAGCGCGGCAACGGCA
>NZ_RZSB01000800.1:0-2651 GCF_004023285.1 Mesorhizobium sp. M2A.F.Ca.ET.067.02.1.1 | reverse complement strand
TCGACGACCTGCTGGGCCTTATCGATCATTTCGGCTTCGGAAAGGTCGTGCTGTGCGGCTTGTCGGTCGGCGGCCTGATCGCGCAGCGGCTCTATAACCGCCATCCCAAATGTGTGGAGGCGCTGATCCTCAGCGACACCGCGCATAAAATAGGCACCGCAGAGAGCTGGAACACGCGCATCGCCACCGTCGAGCGCGACGGCATCGAGGTGATCGCCGACGGCATCATGAAAGTGTGGTTCACACCGGAGTTCCATGCGAAGCGCTCGGCCGAACTTGCCGGCTGCCGCAACATGCTGACCCGGCAGGCGCTGCCCGGCTATATCGGCACCTGCATGGCGGTGCGCGACGCCGATCTCACCGACGCGGCGCGGCGTATCGCGGCGCCGACGCTCTGCATTGTCGGCGACCAGGACGGCTCGACGCCGCCTGATCTTGTCCGCTCTCTGGCCGGACTGATCCCCGCCGCACACTTGGAAGTGATCCGCGATGCCGCGCACATCCCGTGCATCGAGCAGCCCGATGCGCTTGTCAGTTTGATCCGCGATTTCGTCGCCTCGTTGCCGGAGGGAAAGTCTGCTCATGGATGATGTCACGAACAACCGCTACTGGACCGGTCTCGAGGTCCGCCGCTCCGTGCTCGGCGATCCCCACGTCGACCGCGCTGAGGATACGGCCACGGATTTCGACCGGCCGTTCCAGCAACTGATCACCGAAGCCGCCTGGGGAACGGTGTGGGCACGGCCCAACTGGTCGAAGCGCGAGCGCTCGATCGTGACCCTGGCGCTGCTTGCGGCACTCGGTCATGACGAGGAAGTCGCCATGCATGTGCGCGCCACCGCCAATACAGGCGCCACGCGAGACGACATCTGCGAGGCCTTCCTGCATGTCGCGATCTATGCCGGCGTGCCGGCCGCCAATCGCGCCTTCAAGATCGCCAAGGAAGTGTTCGCGCAGATGGACGGAGCCAAGGCCGCCCATGGCTGAGTCCGGCTCCAACCGCGCGCCGGAAACCGGCGCCTTCTTCCAGCTCGACCGCCAGTGGCACCCGCCGGCCTTCACGCCGAACTACAAGAGCTCGGTGCTGCGCTCGCCGCAGAAAGCGCTGCTGTCGTTCGACAACACGCTGTCGGAACTGACCGGCCCGGTGTTCGGGCACGCGATGCTGGGCGAGCTCGACAAGGACCTGATCCACAATTTCGCCAGGCCCGGCGAGAGCGCCATCGGCGAGCGCATCATCGTCCATGGACGCGTTCTCGACGAGCGCGGCAAGAGCGTGCCCGGCGTGCTGCTCGAATTCTGGCAGGCCAATGCGGGCGGCCGCTACCGTCACAAGAAGGACGGCTATCTCGCGCCGCTCGATCCGAATTTCGGCGGCTGCGGCCGCACGATCACCGGCGAGGATGGCGGCTATGCCTTTCGCACCGTCAGGCCCGGACCCTATCCGTGGCCGAACGGTCCGAACGACTGGCGGCCGGCGCATATCCATTTTTCAGTGTTCGGCCACGGCTTCGCGCAGCGGCTGATCACGCAGATGTATTTCGAAGGCGATCCGCTGATCTGGCGTTGCCCGATCGTCGGCGGCATTTCCAACAAGGCCGCGGTCGAGGCGCTGATCGCCGCGCTCGACACGCAGTCGACCATCCCGATGGATGCGCTCGCCTACAAGTTCGACATCGTGCTGCGCGGGCGCCGCTCGACGCTGTTCGAGAACAGGCCGGAGGGCAATTGATGGCGCAGTCGCTCGACCAACTGAAGGAGAGCCCTTCGCAGACCGCCGGCCCTTATGTGCATATCGGGCTGACGCCGAATTTCTGCGGCATCGGCGGCGTCTATGCGAGCGACCTCGGCTCGACGATGCTCAACGATGAGACCAAGGGCGAGCGCATCGAGCTGCGCATCCGCGTGCTCGACGGTACCGGCACGCCTCTCAAGGATGCGCTGATCGAGATCTGGCAGGCGGATGCCAGCGGGCTTTACAACTCGCCCGCGGAGATGCGCGGCGCGGCCGACCCGAATTTCCTTGGCTGGGGCCGGCAGCCGACCGACATGGAAACAGGTATCTGCCGGTTCCAGACAATCAAACCGGGCCGCGTGCCGTTTCGCGACGGCCGGCTGATGGCGCCGCACATCACGCTGTGGATCGTGGCGCGCGGCATCAATACCGGCCTGCACACCCGGCTCTATTTTGCGGACGAGGAAAAGGCAAATGCCGAGGATCCGATCCTTGCCCGCATCGAGCATCGCTTGCGCGTGCCGACGCTGATCGCCGAACGCCAGGGCGATACTTACGTCTTCGACATCCACTTGCAGGGCGAAAAGGAGACGGTCTTCTTCGACAGCTGACCGTGGCCGCCATGACCGTTTCGCCCTTCGATCATCCGCTGCTTTCCGGCCTGCTCGGCGACGAGGAGGCGGCGCGGCATTTCTCCCTGGAAGCGGACCTCGATGCGATGCTCACCTTCGAGCGGGCACTGGCTGAAGCCGAGGCTGAACACGGCGTCATCCCACGCGATGTCGCGGTCGCGATCGTGAAGGCGCTGGCGTCGTTCCGGCCGGACACGGCCAAGCTGAGGGCCGGCGTCGCCAGGGACGGCGTGGTGGTGCCGGAATTGGTTGGGCAAGTCAAAGCTGCAGTCGGCGCTCCGCAC
>NZ_RZSB01000007.1:0-45785 GCF_004023285.1 Mesorhizobium sp. M2A.F.Ca.ET.067.02.1.1 | reverse complement strand
TGGCAGCGCTGATGCAGGGCGGACAGGATGATTTCGTTCGGCAACTCGTCGACACAATGCCCCATGTCGACATCACCGATGATCAGCGCACGGCTCGCCGCCAGCCCGCCGAAGACGTCTTCAACGCGGTGGCCATTTCGGGGCTTCGTCCGCGCGATGACCGCCGCGGTATCATCAATCCGACAGCCGCGACCGCATGGCTGGCGAGTTGGATCCCTGGACGGTTCGCAGTGAGTCTCAAGACGCAGGGCGTGATCCGCTATTCCAGCCGCGAGGTTGGCGCGACCATCATCGGCATCGACCCCGGACGCGAGCCGGGCGTGTCGCCGATCATGGAGGATTTCGTTAAGGGCAGCTTCAACGCCCTCGCGGCGGGCGGCAACAACCTGCTCATCGGCGATACGATGGCGAGCCGCCTCGGCGCGGAGTTTGGCGAGACAATAACGGTCTCCTCTGAGGGGCTGACGCGTAACTTCAAGATCGTCGGCCTTTTTCACACTGGCACCACCGCCCGCGACGAAGGCGAGGGGTATGTGCTGTTGAAGAACGCGCAGATTCTTTCGGAGCGACCGAACTCCATCAACGAGATCCGCATCAAGCTAAACGATCCGAACCGCGCTCCGGCGGTAGCGCATCGCGCCGAGGCCGAGCTAGGCTACAAGGCGGTGGCCTGGCAGGAGGCAAACGAATCCATTCTCCAGGCCCTCGTCATCCGCAACATCATCATGTACACCGTCGTCGGAGCGATCATGCTCGTCGCCGGCTTCGGCATCTACAACATCATTTCCACCATCACGCATGAGAAGGCGCGCGACATCGCCATCATGAAGTCGCTCGGGTTCCCGGCGACCGACATGCGCCGGCTTTTCTTGCTCGAAGGCGTGGCGATCGGCAGCGCCGGCTCCGCGCTCGGCTGGCTGCTTGGCTTCTCCATGGTGTACGGCCTCTCCCTGGTGCGGTTCGAGATCGCCGCGACCGGGCAGGAGATGACGCATCTGCCGATCGCCTGGAGCGTGCTGCACTACGTCATCGCGTCTGCCTTCGCGATCGGCTCGGCCGCGGTGGCCGGGTATTTGCCGGCGCGCCGCGCGGCGCAGCAGAACCCGGTCGATATTATCAGGGGCGCGTCATGAGCATTCTCATCAAGACCGAGAGTCTTACGCGCGTGCTGCCGGAGACCATTCCCGTCACCCTGGTGAAGGACGTCACGGTGTCGATCGAGGAGAGGGAGTTCGTCGCCATCACCGGGCCGTCGGGCTCGGGCAAATCATCACTGCTTTATCTGCTCGGACTGCTTGACCGTCCGACTGGCGGAAGGCTCACCATCGGCGGGCGTGATACCGATCCGATGGACGAGCGGGAACGCGCGGCAACGCGGCTGTCGACGCTTGGCTTCGTGTTCCAGTTCCACTTTCTACTGCCAGAATTCACGGCGCGCGAGAATGTCGAGATACCGATGCGCAAGCTCGGCCGGCTTGCGCGGTCAGCCATGCATGAGCGGTCCGGCGAATTGCTTGCATCGCTGGGGCTTGGCGAGCATCTCGACAAACGGCCGGACCAGCTCTCGGGAGGTCAGCGCCAGCGTGTGGCCGTGGCCCGTTCGCTTGCCAATGATCCGCCCCTGATCCTGGCGGACGAGCCTACCGGAAGTCTCGATTCGAAGAGTTCGGAACAGGTCTTCGCGATCTTGGAGAATTTGGTGCGCGAGCGCGGGAAAACGGTCGTTGCGGTGACGCATGACCTGGAGATGGCAGGGCGCATGGACCGCCGGATCCAAATGGTGGATGGCAAGATAGAATGAAGGCTTTGCTGTTAGACTGGGGCTTTGGCCGGATTGCTGAAAGCATCAAGTCTAACCGCAGACCATCCATTGTGCATGGCCGGAACGTGGTGGTCCATCAGAACTGCTGCAGCAGCGACACGAAGCAAATCCATCGCCGCGTGGCACCAAACGGCTCCTACCGATTCTGCCGAGCTGATTTCGTGCCAAATTGGTGGGCTTGCCCGGCGATCAGGCCCATCCGTCGGATCAGCCACGGCATCGTCAGACCTTGAATGAATACCGAGAATGCGACTACGGCAAACGCCGTGACGATGATCACGCCGCGCTCGGCGATGGTCTGAGGTAGGGCAAGAGCCAATGCCAGTGCCAGCGAGCCTCGCAGACCTCCCCAGACCAGTATGTGCTGATATTTGAGGTCGACCTTCAAGGAAGTCCCGTTGAGCAGGACGCAAAGCGGATAAATCGCCAGCACCCTGCCGAGCAGCACGAGCACCACGGCAATCGCCGATATTCCAGCAAAGAGTCCGAGCGGCTGGTGCGCTTCATGGTGCCGCCGATCAGAATGAACACGATGGAGTTGGCAAGGAAGGCCGCATATCCCCAAAACGCGAGTACATGGCTCCGTGCATTGGCCGATATTGCCCCCTGCCAGCCAACGTTTCCGACCAGCAAACCGGCGGTGAGCGTTGCGAGAACGCCCGACATGCCGAACTTCTCCGCGATCAGGAATGAGCCGTAAGCGGCAATCGTTGTTAGCGTGATTTCCACCAGGTGATCTTCGGTTCGTCGAGCACACCTGCCACGGCTGCACCCACGGCAACGCCGCCCGCAACCGTCCACGCAAACGAACAGCCTATTGCAAGAGGCGTAGCGCTGTCGCCTGCCGCGATCGCGAACAGGATCGCGAAGCCGACGGCAGCTGCGCCATCATTGAGTAGACTTTCGGATTCGACGAGAAGTCCCAGACGAGGTTGCACTTTCATCTCCTTGAAGGCAGCCAGGACCGACACCGGGTCAGTGGCTGCGATCAGCACACCGAACAGGCCCGCGCCGATCCAGCTCCAACCAAGCAGCAGATGCATGCTGGCGGCTACAGTGGCAGCGGCGATCGCGACACCGGGAAAGGCAAGCAGCGTTGTCACCGGCAGGTTTATCCGAAATCGACGCCACTCTATTTCGACGGCCTGACCGTTGGCCTCTTCGTGCAATGCGGTGGCATCCGCAGACAGCAAATTTCGAGAGGCTCAGTTTGGATGGCCGCGTGCGTGGGACCATTCGATTTTTCTATAACGCCGAACGTGACCGGATGGGGCTCGGCCACAAGCCTCAGAATGCCTATCGCATCGCAGTGATAGCGAGGCCTAAAGTTCAGATCAAGGTGATCAGAAGTGGCCCCAATTCGGCGGTTCGAACAGCCAGGTGGCCAGGATAATCGCAACGATCCCTGTTAATACGATGAAGAGCACGATTTTCGGGAGCTGGTCATTCTGGCTGGAAGTAACATCTGCGGCCAAAAGGACAATTCAATGGACGTTAGCGCCTGCCCGGCTGCCAACCATCGGGAGATGCCAAAGCAGCCGGGCCAAAGGCTGAAAAGGCAGGGTAGATTAAGGCCATCCCAGCGACAAAAGGATCAAGACGATACCGAACGTCGCGACGTTCCATACAAGGGAGCGCAACAAGAAAATCCCCCACGCGTAGAATGCGACATATATGACCCGACCCCAAAAATAGAGCTGCACACCCCATTCGGTCATCCAGCCGTGCGTGCCCGCAACATGGGCTATCAGGACGGCTGCAACAAACAGCGGAAACGTTTCGACGAAATTCTGCAGCGCCCTCGCCAGGCGACCTGCTACTCCGGTCAACGCGGGCACAGGCTCGGTTCGAGAGCTCGCCGTCCAGACATAACCGCGTTGCAGGCTTGAAGCGTGGGAGGCAAGTACGATTTGCAGCAGTCCCAGCACGATGCTGAGGGCGAGCATCTTGAGTTCAAGTGTCATTGCTTTCTCGTGCCGCGGCAGACCTTTGATCCAGCTCCGCGGCGTCTCTTAACACAGATGATTGCCCGCGCAATCGAGAACAAAATCTGCCCCAAGAGCGAGGTCAACGATTAAGGTGATGACATTTCAGATGCCTCGGATGTCGAATTTTGGATAGGGAACCTCGATGGCCGCACCGTGGCTAATCGCAGCAATGATCGGCTAGTGAAGGCACTGAGTGATTTGGGGCTAAGTCATCAACGTGTGGCCGGCGAAGACGAGCGAGCTTTTTCCGAAGCAATCGACGACAGCACGGCGGCGCCCAGCAGCGCGACAACTAGCGAGCCCGCGAGGATGCCGACCTTCACCGCGTCCTGGAGCGCCGGGTCGCTGGCGAAAGCGAGCAGGCCGATGAACAGGCTCATTGTGAAGCCGATGCCGCAGAGCAGCGAAATACCCAGCATATGCATCCAGCCGGCATTGACCGGCAGGTCGGCAAGGCCGAAGCGGATGGCGAGCGCCGAGGAGCCGAAAACGCCGACCAGCTTGCCGAGAACCAGGCCGGCGGCGACGCCCAGCGTCAGTGGCTCGACCAGGGCGGCAAAGCTTAAGCCCCCGAGCGAGACGCCGGCATTGGCGAAGCCGAAGATCGGGATGATGAGAAAGGGGACGAGCTTGTGCAGGCCGTGCTCAAGGCGATGCAGCGGCGAGTGTCCGGTATCGTGGCTGATGCCGGGAGACCGCTCCAGCGGGATGGTGAGCGCCAGCGCAACGCCGGCCAGCGTGGCATGCACGCCCGATTTCAGCACCAGCACCCACAAGACGACGCCGAGCAGCAGATACGGCCAGAGCTTCATCGCCCGCGTGCGGTTGAGCACCACCAGCAAGGCGATGACGGCGAAGGCGGCGGCCAGATAAGCGAGCGACAGGCCGCTGGTGTAGAACAGCGCGATGATGATGACGGCGCCGAGATCTCGATGATGGCCAGTGCGGTGAGGAAGACTTTCAGCGAGGCCGGCACGCGGCTGCCGAGCAGCGACAGCAGACCGAGCGCGAAGGCGATGTCGGTAGCGGTCGGGATCGCCCAGCCGGAAAGCGCGGCCGGATTGCCGCGATTGATCAGGACATAAACCAGCGCCGGCACCACCATGCCGCCGGCGGCGGCGATGCCGGGCAGCACCCGGCGCGGCCAGGTCGAGAGCTGCCCGTCCAGCATCTCGCGCTTGATCTCGAGCCCGACCAGCAGGAAGAACACCGCCATCAGCCCGTCATTGATCCAATGCGAAACGCTGAGCGGCCCGAGATAGGCGTGAAGCACGGCGAAATAAGTTTCGGCCAAAGGCGAGTTGGCGACTATCAGCGCCAGAGCCGCGGCCACCATCAGGATGATGCCGCCGGCCGTCTCACCGTCGAGGAATTCGCGAGGGATTGATTTGGACCGGGGCATTGCTGAGCTCCTATGGAAAACGGATTGTCACGTTCTCCGTAGTCGGGGCGAGCCCGGGCGCACGCAGCACACGCCATCGGACAAACATAACAGCGAGGCTTTGGAAACAAGCTTCCGCGATTTCCTGATACCGGAGCGTGTTCGTCCAATATCTGCCATAGGTCTTCGGCAGTGAAGGTCAGGCGATGCGGACACGGTCTCAGCTGTGTGCGGACCATTCAATTCGATGGATTTATTGAAATCTCGGGAGCATACTGTGGCCAACGTTCCTTTTCGGGGAACAAGGTGGTGCGATTCGGCGTACGAAGCATCCCTATCGAATACTACACGCTCCGGGTCCTCGCACCCGCCGTTGAACAAATCTGTGGCGAGAGTGCCGTTATCGGCTACTTCGCAGATCGGCCGATCTTCGAGACGGTCACAGACACCTCCGGCGATCGATATCACTATGTGGGTCTCGCCCCACGCCTTTCTGACGGGCGTTATGACATCGAGTCCCTTGCCCAAGGTGAATGGATCGTCGAACCAGGCTTGATCTACAGGTTGGAGAATCCGGTCTGCGAAAAGAGGACGCATAATTAGAGCGAATTATCCTGACTGAACACAAGTTTTTGAGGCAAATTCAGCGAGAATTTGCCGAGGCAAGTCTGGCAGTTACAGCAGTTGTTAAGCGACAGATCATCTTCTATTTGGACCAATAGGTCTATGGCTGAAGGGGCAAATCGATGGCAGGAGAACCGAAGAAGCATGAAGGGGGTGTTTCCTATCACATTCCCGGTTCGGAATATTTTGAGAAGCGTGAACTGAAGCGCCATGCGAGTGTCTTCTCCTTGTGGGCACTCGGCGTCGGAGCTGTGATCTCCGGGGACTTTTCGGGCTGGAATCTCGGCTTTGCCGTTGGCGGCTGGGGCGGCATGTTCGTCGGAACGGTACTCATCGCCATTATGTATCTCGGCTTGACCTATTCCATCGCCGAGATGAGCTCGGCGCTGCCGCACACGGGCGGCGCCTATTCGTTCGCGCGGACCGCGTTCGGTCCATGGGGCGGTTTCATCACCGGCATTGCCGAGAACATCGAATACGTGCTGACGCCCGCAGTCGTTGTCTATTTCATCGGCACCTACATGACGGCGATAACCGGGACGCCAGACGCGTGGCAACCCATCTGGTGGCTTGTGGGCTATCTCGTCTTCGTCGGGCTGAACGTGCGCGGCGTCGCGCTTTCGTTTTCGGTGACGGTCATCGTCACCCTCATCGCTCTCGCGATCCTGGTATTCTTTTTCGTGAGCGCTTTGGCATCTGGACAGTTCGACTTTGCCAAGAATGCCATGAATATCGGAATCGGACCGGATGGGGCGGCCGCGGCGCTGCCAGAGGGCGAAGGGCCGTTCCTACCCTTCGGTCTCAGGGGTATCTTCGCCGCGATGCCATTCGCGGTCTGGCTGTTCCTGGCCATCGAGCAACTGCCGCTGGCCGCTGAGGAGTCAGTTGATCCCCGGCGCGACATGCCCAAAGGCATCATGCTTGGCATGTTCACGCTGCTGGCAACTGGCTTTCTGATCCTGATCATCAATCCGGCGCTGCCCAACGGGGCATTTGCCTACGGAACGTCGGGCGAGCCCATTCTCGACGGCTTCAGGGCCATTTATGGCGCGAGCTGGGCCAAAGTCCTTGCGCTTTTCGCCGTCGCCGGACTGGTTGCGAGCTTCCATGCGATTATCTTTGCCTACGGGCGGCAAATCTACTCGCTTAGCCGCGCTGGCTATTTCCCGCATTTCCTTTCGGTGACCCACGGGGAGCATAAGACCCCCAATGTTGCGCTCATCGCGGGATCTCTGGTCGGTTTCGTGGTGATGCTGGTGATCTGGTTCGCCCAAGGCGGCGAAGCGGCCGGTACCTACATCGGAGGGACGCTTCTGAACATGGCCGTGTTCGGGGCGATGTTCTCATATCTCCTTCAGGGCCTGACCTTTCTGCAATTGCGCAATCGTTTCCCCAACATTGAACGGCCCTACAGGAGCCCCTTCGGCGTTCCCGGTGCATCTCTCACGGTCATCATCGCCTTGATCACGATCGGCTTCCAGTTGACTGATCCACTTTACAGGCAGGGCATCATCGGCGTGGCCGTCTGGTATGGGCTGGCGATCATTTACTTCGCAGCTTATGGCCGGAATACTCTTGTCTACTCTCCTGAGGAGGAATTTGCAGTCAAGCAGCGTGAAGGTGCAAAATCGATGTAGCGGTGCGCCCCGGGCGCGACCGACGCCGCGAACCGGGGCGGCTCTGCTATAGGCAGCGCCGGATGCGTCTCGACGGTCGGCGCCATCTCGCTTACTCCATCAAAAGCCATTCCTGCGGCGCCGTTGGAAAAAGGAGTATGCGTCCTTCGATGTGAGTTACGCCGTCGGCCCACGTCTGCCACGGGGCGTGATACCCAACGGGCAAGACGGTCACGCTCTCGCCCGGCATTTCTGGTGAAGGCGTTAATTAACCTCAAGCAAAACCGAGTTGCCGCCCTTACGCTCAATATAGCACCGGCCTTAGGTGCTTCCATCCGTCGGTTGGATGACTTGGCTCACCATATTAACTATCGAGCTGAACGCGCCACATAGAGCCTGACAAGGCATCTTCTCTCCCGCCGCTACGAATACGGATCGATGCGAAGATGCAAGCTCGCTAAGATGGCGATCGCCCTCAGCGGTCGGATGCCCCCTCGCAGGCCAGATTGTCGACGTCGAGCGGCTTGCTGACCAGCCTCAGCGTGCCGTCCGGGTTTCGTGGCCATTCCGCTTCCGGGCGGTCCCAATACAATTCTACCCCGTTGCCGTCAGGATCGCGCACATATACGGCCTCCGAGCCACCATGGTCGTTCGCGCCGGTCAGCGCCACTCCCGCCGCTCGCAGGCGGCGCAGCGCAGCCGCCAGCGCAGCCCGTGTCGGATAGAGAAAAGCAACATGGTGTAGGCCCGTCGTGCCCGCAGGGGGCGCGGCTCCGCCACGGCTTTCCCAGGTATTGAGCGCCACATGATGGTGATAATCGCCCGCCGAAAGAAAGGCGGCGTCGTCGCCCTGCGAAATGTTAAGGCCGAAACCCAGGACACCCCAATAGAAGGCTAGGGAGCGCTCGATGTCGGCGACCTTGAGATGGACGTGGCCGACGCGAACGCGCGGGTCGATGCTGTAATCCTCAACGACACTGACGGCTTCATTGATCGGTTGGCTGTTCATGATGTCCACTCCTACAGCGAATTTCCCAAGCGACATCATCGCGCAAACGCATTGCCCGGAAAATGCGAAATGACTGGAATGACAATCCCGTTTTCTGCATAATCGTGGAATGCGCATCGACGAGATAAGCGTCTTCATCAATGTCGTCGAGGCGGGGACCTTTGCCGGCGCGGCGCGGCGTCTTCGTATGCCTGCAACGACGGTGAGTGCTAAGGTTGCTGCCCTGGAGCGACGGCTCGGGTTCACGTTGATCCACCGCACGACCAGAAAGCTGCGAGCTACTCTTGAGGGTCAGACCTATTTTGAACGGTGTCGTGCCGCACTGCACGAAATCGATACCGTCGAAGAAGAGCTTCGCGCTGAGACGGCGGGGATGGGTGGACAGCTCCGGCTGACCGCGTCAGTGGACATCGCACAGACCCTTCTACCGCCTGTCATTGCGGCGTTCCGAAAGACTTATCGGGCGGTTGCAATTGATCTCATCGTCATAGACCGCGTTGCCGATCTTGTTGCTGAGGGCATCGACCTCGCCGTGCGGGTTGGCCCCCTGCGCGATTCAAGCTTGATTTCGCGAGCGTTCGTGACAGGCCCATCGGGACTGTTTGCCTGCCAGTCCTACCTCGACCGCCGGGGCACGCCTGCCTCGCTGGACCAACTCGAACATCACGATCTCATCGCAATCAATAAGCCATGGGCGCGACCGCTGCCGATGCTGGTAGGTGATCGGAAGATCACCATCGACCTGTCGGGCGGACTCGCCTGCGACGATCTGCTGACGGTCAGGGCGCTCGTGGCGATGGGGCTGGGAATCAGCTTCCTTCCAGGCTATCTCGCCGATCAGTTCGATCTGGTGCGGGTGCTCCCCGATCTGCGCTCGCCGTTCACCGGCCTCTACTTTGCTTACCCGGCACAGAAATTCGTGCCCGCACGAGTCAGGGAGTTCATGGCTTTCGCCGTTTCTACCGTCCATCGCCTGGGGCTTCATCCTTAGACCGACCCCTTAGACCGACCCGGCGAAATGACCCGGCACAGCATTGAGGTAGCCCGTTCCACACTTGTCGAACTTGATGACCCGGCAGAACGCCCCGAGCTTCTCGAAAAACAGAGCGCGAAGTGGATGGCCACATCTCCACTTCGCGCACTCATCTCTTTGCCTTATCATGGGAAGGGGACCACTTACTCACGCTGAGTCGGGCCCCGGCGATCTGCAAATGTTGGCCCGCTCCTTTCGTCTTCGCGGAGGCGTTCGACCTATAGTGTGGCATAAGTTACCTTAGGTTCCCACTACGTCGCGAGTGTCCCTCCAGCGTGGTCGACGGCAATGTCTCCTTTCAGGCGGCAGTAGAGCCTCACCTCAACGGCCGAATAAAGGCGCGAAGCGGCCATTTGCGTCGTCGGTGTTGGCGGCCGGAGGAATGTACTCATTCCATTGACCTTTTTTCGATTCAAGCCATTGGCCGAGAGCTACGCTTGATGCTTGCCACAGGCAAACCACGCCAGCCGTCATGCAACCAGCCTATCTTGGTTCGCTCGGGTTTTGGCCGCCGGCGTTGCCGCAATCTTCTCTCGGCGTATCTATGGCAGAGAGCAGAGCGGTCGCGAACTCCTGGCCCTCTAGCCGCTAACGGGCAACGGATCGCGAGCTGCTGTTTGACGTGATTGGAATACCAAGCCGCTGACTTGCGTTAATCAAAGAGCACGGGGCGAAACCGAACGGAGGAACGTTCGATGCATGCTGGCTTCTCACAAAACTTGATCATAGCTGGATTGGGAGCCCTCATAGTCAGCTGCGCTGGCGTTCCAGCTCAGAAAATGGTTCCCACAAGCGGTTACGGCCCCAACCCTACCCTGCCGAAACCAACACCCACGCTGATTCCGACCGTCAACGTCGCGGAGGCAACAGGCTGGCAGAAAGGTGATATGCCGACCCCGGCGAAGGGGCTCAGGGTGACGGCGTTCGCCACCGGCCTCGACCATCCGCGCTGGCTGCACGTGCTCCCCAACGGAGATGTGCTTGTGGCCGAAACCAATGCACCTGCCAAGCATGACGACGGCTTCAGCCTCAGAAAGCTCTTCATGAACCAGGCCATGAAGCGAGCCGGCGCTGCGACCATCAGCGCTAACCGCATCACGCTCCTGCGCGACAGCAATGGCGACGGCGTTGCGGATGTGCGCAGAATTTTCGTGGAAGGCCTCAATTCGCCCTTCGGCATGACACTTTCCAAAGGCAAGCTCTATGTCGCCGAGACCGACGCGCTCGTCGCTTTCCCTTACTCCAATGGCCAGACCCGAATAACCGCGCCGCCGGAAAAGATCGTCGACTTGCCGGCCGGAGACATCAACCATCATTGGACTAAGGACGTGATCGCAAGTCCGGACGGACGCAAACTCTATGTCACCGTTGGCTCCAACAGCAACGCTGGAGAAAATGGTATCGCCGCGGAGAAGAACCGCGCCGCCGTCCTTGAGGTGGATCGGTCTAGCCGCAGCACCCGGGTCTTCGCGTCCGGGCTGCGCAACCCGAACGGGCTCTCCTGGAATCCCGAGACCGGCGAGCTTTGGGTCGCCGTAAACGAGCGTGACGAGATTGGCGATGATCTCGTGCCTGATTACATCACTTCAGTTCGCAACGGTGCTTTCTATGGTTGGCCCTATAGCTATTATGGGCAGAACGTCGACGAACGCGTCAAGCCGCAGCGCCCTGGTCTTGTGGCGGAGGCGGTCAAGCCCGACTATGCGCTCGGCTCCCATACCGCCTCTCTAGGACTGGCCTTCTCCAGCCGCACGTCGCTCGGCACGGCCTATGGCAACGGCGCTTTCGTTGGCCAGCATGGCTCATGGAATAGAAGCGTACACAGCGGTTATAAGGTGATCTACGTGCCGTTCCGCGGCGGTAGACCGAGCGGGCCCCCGAAGGATGTGCTCACCGGCTTCCTCGGACATGATGGCAAGGCGATGGGCCGTCCTGTCGGCGTTGCTGTCGATCGGGCCGGCGCACTTCTCGTCGCCGACGATGTTGGTAACGTCATCTGGCGGGTCAGCCGAGCGAAGGGCGTTAGCGCAGTGCCTTTCTGACCGCTTTTTCCGTAAGCGCGATCTCGAGCGCCTTCGAATACAACGACTGCTTTCGGGGCATAGCGAATCTTACCTGTACCGCCGAGATGCGGCGCAAAGCAGCCGTCCTCAGAAGCCAAAGGGATGGGCGGGGGGCAGGATCGGCTTCTTGAATCGATTTCGGCGAACTGCCTCGTAACCTATTGGCGATTAACGATTATATTAGTCGCTGAGGGTCATCGTTCTCTACAGGAAATCAATATGTTAGCGGCTGGTTCGCCAACCCGTCTCCTTCGTATTCTCTCGTATGGTCTGGCGAACCTAAGGATCACGAGGAGAGCTGATTTCAATGCAAGCGGTGTTTCTTTCGTATACCACAAAAAGGGATCAATGAGTATCAGCGCGGCTGGTTTGGTCTGAAAGAGGACCGGCGGGTTCGGGCGCGAGATGTCCGCGTCGGGACGTTCAGATCGCAACGTTTCAGGGCTACGACCGGTCCAGATTTGGAGATGCGCGGGATACAATCGGTGCGATGGTGAATGTTGGCCGGCTGTTTGGTCGACCTAGTAGGAACACCGAACTACCCGAGAGTTTGGCTTGCCAGGGCATAGGTCCTCGGCATAGCCGAGCCGTCAGCGGCAAAATCGGCAAGGCGTTTGCCCAGCGACATGGTCAGCACCGTATCGAAGACCGGCATTCCAGCGTGCGATAGAAAGGCGGCGAACTCGCCACTGTGCATGTGGGTGTCGACCCGAAGGAAAGACCCCGAATGGTCGGCCACGTGCGGCCGAAGGATCGCGACCGCGTCGGCATCGCTTTCGGCCACGACCGGCCCTACGACATGGCCCCGCCCGAACGGCCGGCAGAGCGCGAAAGCGGTCAGCTTGTTTCCGTCGAAAAGCCCGTAGCCGACCGAATGCGCGAAGAGCTTTTCAATCAGCGCCGTGCGGCTCACGCCGAACGCCGACGCGTCGAGAGCAATCGCCGCGGGAACATCGCTTGCGTCCAGCGTCCGGATGTCGCGACGCGCCTCCGCCGGGTCGCCCATCACCGGCACGCGGACGACGCCTTGGCACTGATAGACGGTCTTCTCAGGCTGGAAGTCCAGCGAAAGATAGAGCCGCCGCGCGGCGCGGGTCGCGTTGAGACGCAGATCGCGCCCGCCGACCTTCTCGAAGACTCGCTTCATCAGCCATTGCCCGGCGCCGAGCGTCTGCAGGCGCGGCGAGGTAATGACCATACCGACGGTCGCGAAACCAGAGCCATGCCCGAACCACATGGCCGAACCCAGAACCCGGCCGATCTCGTCGAGCGCCACGAACCCTTGTCCCGAGCCGCGCAGGAACTGCCAGTCCTCGGCTCGGTGTGGCCATCCCACGGACAGGGACAGCGCATGCAGCCGCTCCAGCTCGACGTCTTCGATGTCGGCGATCCGCATCGAGAAGGCATCAATTTTCAAGCTTTCGGACGGCTTCAATTCCTTGCCTCTGAAAGATTGCCCAACGGGTGACACACAACGCCCCCGCCCTGCCAACGCTAAACAACCAGACGGATACGATTTGCTCGAATGCCGCCCGCCAACGCAAGATTCAACTGAAACACTTTCGCTTTCGGCACGCAATCGCGAAAGAACGCGCCCATGCTCTGCGGCAATTCTGGAGTTATGGCCAGCGGGACCGGACCCGAAAACCCGAAAATGCCTTGAGGGCTGGAATGGACGTCTTCGACATTCTCGACCGTCTCGTCGCCTTTCCGTCGGTCGCCGGCAAGTCCAACGGCGACATTGCGGGCTGGATCGAGGCCCATCTGGGCGAACACGGCGCAAAGGTCACCCTGCTTCCCGGGCCGGAAGGCGACCGTTCCAATCTTTTCGCGACGATCGGCCCCGCCGATGTTCCTGGCTATATCCTGTCCGGCCACATGGACGTCGTCCCCGCCGGAGAGCCGCAATGGAGCTCGCCCGCTTTCGCGCTGCGTCGGGAGGGCGACCGGCTGTATGGACGCGGCACAACGGACATGAAGGGGTTTCTCGCCGCCGCGCTTGCGGCCGTGTCCACGTTGGCGGGCCTGAGCCTCGCCAAGCCGGTCCATCTGGCCTTTTCCTATGACGAGGAGATCGGGTGCCGCGGCGTGCCGCATCTGATCGCCCGGCTTCCCGAACTTTGCGCCAAGCCGCTCGGCGTCATCGTCGGCGAACCGAGCAGCCTGCGCGCCGTGCGCGGTCACAAGGGCAAGGCGGCCGCCCGCGTGATTGTCAAGGGGCGCTCGGGCCATTCCTCGCGGCCCGATCTTGGGCTGAACGCCATCCATGCCATGGCCGAGGTGCTCAGCGCGGCCGTGAACGAAGCGGGGCGGCTGACACACGGTCCGCTCGACCCGGCCTTCGAGCCCGCCTATTCCTCGCTGCAGGCGGGCGTGGTCGCCGGCGGGCAGTCGGTCAATATCATCCCCGATACCTGCACACTGGACCTTGAGGCGCGCGCCATACAAGGCGTCGACCCGGCCGGTTTGCTCGCGCCCATCAAGGGGCAGGCCCGGGCTCTTGTCGCGCAGGGTTATATTGTCGAGTGGACGCCGGTCAGCGCCTATCCGGCGCTTTCGCTGCCGCAGGACGCGCCATTGGCGGCACTGCTGGGCGAACTGACCGGCGAAACGCCTTTGGCCGCCGTCAGCTACGGCACCGAGGCCGGGCTCTACCAGGCCGCGGGGCTCGATGCGATCATCTGCGGTCCCGGCGACATTGCCCGCGCCCATAAACCGGACGAGTACATCCTCGCCAGCGAACTCATTGCCTGCCAGCGGATGATCGAGGCGCTGGGCGCGCGTTGCGCGGCCTGAAGGAGCAACCGGAATGACCTTCCTGTTCAACTCCGACGCGCGGCGCGGCGCGATCTTCGCCGAGGCCTTCGCGAAGGAATTGCCGGACCTCCCCTTCGTCATGGATCCCGCGGCGGTCGATCCCAACGCAGTGCGCTATCTCATCACCTGGACGGTGCCGGAAAACCTCGATCGCTACCGCAATCTGGAAATCCTGTTTTCCCTCGGCGCAGGCGTCGACCAGTTCCGCTTCGATGCGGTGCCCGCGACGGTGAAGATCGTGCGCATGATCGAGGAAGGCATCGTGCGCATGATGCAGGAATACGTGACGCTCGGCGTGCTGGCACTCCACCGCAACTTGCCCGCCTACCTGGCGCAGCAGCGCGCGGGGGAATGGCGTGACATCACGCAGTTTCAGGCCGGGTCGCGCAGGGTCGGCGTGCTGGGCCTTGGGCAGCTCGGCCAGGCCGTCCTCGACCGCTTGAAGGCTTTCGGCTTCCCGCTTGCGGGGTGGAGCCGCTCACCGCGACACATCGAGGGCGTGGCCTGCCATCATGGCGAGGCCGGACTGGAAGCGATGCTCGCGGCCAGCGACATACTGATCTGCCTGCTGCCACTGACCGAGGCGACGCGCGGGTTCCTCAATACCGGGCTGTTTGCGAAACTGCCTGAAGGCGCAGCACTGATCCACACCGGCCGGGGACCGCAGCTCGATAACGAAGCGCTAGTCGCCGCGCTCGACAGCGGCCAGCTTTCGGCGGCGATGATCGACGTCACCGATCCCGAGCCGCTGCCCGCGGGCCATCCATTCTGGTCGCATCCGAAGATCATCCTGACCCCGCATGTCGCCAGCGTCACCCAGCCGGCGACCGCCGCGCGCGCCGTCATCGACAACATCAGGCGCCATCGCGCCGGTCTCGACCCGATCGGGCTCGTCGACCGGTCGCGAGGTTATTAATGCATGTCGCCAGAAGTGTGCAGCGGTTCTGGGAGAACGACATGCATCGAAGTCAAGCTCCAACCGAAAGGCCATCCTTTGTCCCTGCTCAAATCCGTCGACACCAACCCGAGCTTTTCACCGCGCGAATCCAAGGCGTTGCCCGAGCGGCTGATTGCCGGCGACCCCGCCTTCAAGACCTGGCCGCAGGACGTCGCCAAGGATGACCTCGTGCATACCGGCGTTTGGGAGGCCACGCCGGGCGAGACGGGCTCGATCAAGGGCGAGACCTTTGAGTTCTGCCACATCCTCTCCGGCGTGGTCGAAATCACGCCCGATGCCGGCGAGACGGTGACCTACCGGGCAGGCGACAGCTTCGTGATGAAGCCGGGCTTCACCGGTGTCTGGAAGACGATCGAGACGGTGCGCAAAATCTACGTGACTGTAGGCTAGCGCGCGTCAGCACCGGCGCTGACCCAGGCGGAAGATTTTGCCGTCGCTGCCGTCCGGCACGCAACATTCGTCGGCGGCGGATCACCGAACGGCGCATGCTGCGTGCCGGTACGCGCTAAGCTGAAGCCGATACTGCCGAGTGGTTTGCCCATGAGCCTGAGCTTCGATCCCGACACGATCCCCCTGCCCGTTGGTCACTTCATCGGCGGGGAGCTGATTTCCGCCGAGGGCGCGATCGAGATGCGGCGGCCCTCTGACGGCAAAGCCTATGCCGCCTGCCCCGTGGCCGGTATCGACATGGTCGATAGCGCGGTGGAAAGCGCCCAAGCCGCGTTGAAAGCCAGCAACTGGGGCGGAGTCCGGCCGCGCGAGCGCACCAGGGCACTGCAGGCCTGGGCCGACCTGATCGAGGCCGAAGCCGCAACGCTCGCCAAAATCGAGGCGCTGTGCTCGACGCGCCCCGTCGGTCAGCTCGTCGCCGGCGACATCGCCGTGACAGCCGAGCAGATCCGCTTCTTTGCCGAATTCGCCGACAAGGAAGGCAGCGAACTCGTGCCGACCGACGACGCCACCTTAGGCATGATCATCAGTGAGCCCTATGGCGTCGTCGGCGCGATCACGCCCTGGAATTTCCCGATCTCGATGGCAGGGTGGAAACTCGGTCCGGCGCTGGCCGCGGGCAACGCCGTTGTGCTGAAGCCTTCCGAAATGACACCGTTCTCGGCTGTCTATCTGGCGCAGCTCGCTGTCAAAGCGGGTCTGCCGGCCGGGCTCATCAATGTGGTGCTGGGCGACGGTCCGACGACCGGCGGGGCGCTGACCGGCCATCCAGAGATCGCCAAGGTCAGCTTCACCGGCTCGACCCGCGCCGGTTCGGCGATCATGGAAAACGTCGCCCGCGCCGGCGTCAAGCCGATGACGCTTGAACTCGGTGGCAAGAGCCCGCAGCTCGTCTTTGCCGATGCCGATCTCGACAAGGCGGCGACGGCGATCGCCGGCAGCGTCACCTTCAACGCCGGCCAGGCTTGCGTCGCCGGCACGCGCCTGATCGTCGAGCAACGCATCGCCGACCGGCTTACGGCTGCCATCGTGGACCGAATGAAGGCGGTGCGGCCCGGCCCGACCTGGGACGAGGCGACGCAGTATTCGCCGATCATTTCGGAACGGCAGCGGGCACGCGTCGACAGCATCGTCCGGGCCGCGATCGAGGCCGGCGGCGAACGCCTGACCGGCGGCGTCGTCATGGACAGTCCCGGCTATTTCTACGAGCCGACGCTGATTGCCAATGTCGACCGGGCCAATCCAGCCATCGTCGAGGAGATCTTCGGCCCGGTCCTGACCGTCCAGACCTTCGAGACCGAGGAGGAGGCGCTGGCACTGTCCAGCCATCCGACCTACGGCTTGGCTTCCGGCCTGTTCACGACCGACCTTTCGCGCACCATACGCCTCGCGCGCAAGCTCGAAGCGGGAACTGTCTGGGTCAATCGCTACGGCCGCTCGCGCGACCACATCCTGCCGACCGGCGGCTACAAGCGCTCCGGGATCGGCAAGGATCTTGGTCGCGAGGCCTATCTCGCCAACCGCAGGACCAAGAGCGTCCTGATCAGCCTCTGAAGAGTTGCCGATGAAATCCTATTCGATCGCCCTGATCCCCGGTGACGGCATCGGCCGCGACGTCATCGCCGCTGCCTGGTCCGTGCTGGAGACGGCGGCCAAACACGCGGGCTTTGCCTTGGCCGGAACCGAGTTTCCCTGGTCTTGCAAATTCTACAAGGATACCGGCCGGATGATGCCGGAAGACGGCATCGAGACTTTGCGCGGCTTCGACGCCATCCTGCTCGGCGCCGTCGGCTGGCCGGCGGAGGTGCCGGATACCGTTTCCCTGCACGGTCTTTTGCTGCCGATCCGCAAGGCGTTCGTGCAATACGCCAACATTCGGCCGCATCGCCTGCTGCCGGGCGTCACCGGACCGCTGCGGGCCGAAAGTTTCGATATCCTGTGCATCCGCGAGAACACTGAAGGTGAATATTCGGGTGCCGGCGGGCGCGTGCATCAAGGCACGCTGGACGAGGTCGCCGTGGAGACCTCGATCTTCACCCGCGCCGGCGTCGAGCGCATCCTGCGCTTCGGCTTCGAGCAGGCGCGGGCACGGCGCGGCAAGCTTGCCTCCGTCACCAAGTCCAACGCGCAGAAGCACTCGATGGTGTTCTGGGACGAGATCACGCGCAAGCTGTCGGCGGAGTATCCCGACGTCACAGTCACCAGCTACCATGTCGACGCGCTCGCCGCGCGCATGATCATGGCGCCGGACAGCCTCGACGTGGTCGTCGCCTCCAATCTCTTCGGCGACATCCTGACCGACATCGGCGCGGCGATCCAGGGCGGGCTCGGCTATGCAGCCTCGGCCAACATCAATCCCGACCGCTCGGCGCCGTCAATGTTCGAGCCGGTGCACGGCTCGGCGCCCGACATCGCCCATCTCGGCATCGCCAATCCGATCGCGACCATCTGGTCGGGTGCGATGATGCTCGAGCATCTCGGCGAAACCGCCGCCGCACGTCGCATCATGAAGGCGGTCGAAGCGACGACCGCACGCGGCATCGGAACCATCGCCGGCAAGGACAAAACGGATGCCATTGCGGCCGCCGTTGTCGCCGCGCTCACCTGATTGCAAGGTCGTTTCCTATGAAAAGCCTGAAAGACAAAAGTCTGTTTCGCGAAGCCGGCCTGATTGCCGGCACGTGGGTTGCTGCCGGTTCCGGCAAGACGGTCGATGTTCTGGACCCGGCGACCCAGTCGACGATTGGCATCGTGCCCGACATGGCCGGCTCTGAAACACGCGCGGCGATCGAGGCCGCGGCTTCCGCCTATCGGGACTGGCGGAAGAAAACCAATGCCGAACGCGCCGCCCTGCTGGAGGCATGGCATGGCCTGATGCTTGCGCATCTCGACGATCTGGCGCTGATCCTAACCACCGAACAGGGCAAGCCGCTGGACGAGGCCAGGGGCGAGATCCGCTACGGCGCGTCCTTCGTCAAATGGTTCGCGGAAGAAGCACGCCGTATCAACGGCCACACCATCCCCTCGCCCACACAAGACCGCCGCATCATCGTGCTGAAGGAACCGGTCGGCGTGTGCGGCATCATCACGCCGTGGAACTTTCCCAATGCGATGATCACCCGCAAGGTCGCGCCGGCGTTGGCCGCCGGCTGCACGGTGGTGATCAAGCCGTCCGAGTTCACGCCCTATTCGGCGCTGGCGCTCGGCGTGCTCGCCGAACGGGCTGGCATCCCCTCCGGCGTCATCAACATCGTCACCGGCATGCCCACAGAGATCGGCAACGAGATCATGGCCAACGAGACGGTGCGCAAGATCTCCTTCACCGGCTCGACGCGGGTCGGCTCGCTGCTGATGCGTGGCGCTGCCGACAGCGTTAAGCGGCTCAGTCTCGAGCTCGGCGGCAATGCCCCCTTCATCGTCTTCGACGACGCCGATCTCGATCTCGCCGTCGAGGGCGCGCTCGTCTCGAAATTCCGCAACGGCGGCCAGACCTGCGTATGCGCCAACCGCATCCTCGTCCAGGCCGGTGTCTACGATGCCTTCGCCGCCAGGCTCACCGCCCGCGTCAATGCCATGACGGTCGGACCCGGCACTCAGACGGGCGTCGCGATCGGGCCGATGATCAACATGGCGGCGGTCGAGAAGATCAACCGCCATGTCGAGGACGCGCTTGCCAAGGGTGCTGCGATCGTCACTGAGAGACCGGCACTGCCGAAGGGCCCGCAATATGTCGCGCCGCTGGTGCTGACCGGCGCTACGAAAGACATGGAACTTGCCGGCGAGGAAACCTTCGGCCCCGTCGCGCCGCTCTTCCGTTTCGAGACCGAAGAGGAGGCGATCGCGCTCGCCAACGGCACGCCTTACGGACTCGCCTCCTATTTCTACACCGAGAACCTGAAACGCGCCTGGCGCGTCGGAGAGGCGCTGGAATTCGGTATGGTCGGGCTCAACACCGGCTCGGTGTCGATGGAGGTGGCCCCCTTCGGCGGCGTCAAGCAATCCGGTCTCGGACGGGAGGGCGCGCAGGCCGGCATCGAGGAATATCTCGAGATGAAGAGTTTCCACATGGGCGGGCTGAGCTAAACTCAGCCCGGATCACTGAATTCGGTCGAGCGCTTTGTAGTAGAGGCCGACCATCGGCAGGAACCACGGCTTGCCCGAGTAGCCTGGGATGGAAGGCCACTCGAGTCCCTTCAGCGGATTGCGGTCCTCGCGGCCGAGCATGGCATCGGCCAGAATCATGCCAAGATGGGTGGAAAGCTGGGCGCCATGGCCGGAATAGCCCATCGCGTACCAGACGCCGTCATGATAGCCGGCGCGCGGGAAGCGGTCCTTGGTCATGTCGACCAGCCCGCCCCAGCAATAGTCGATCTCGACCTTTGAAAGTTGCGGGAAAATCGCCGCGAGGCTTGCCTGCAATATCTGCCCGCTCTTGGCATCCGAGCGCTGGTCCGACGTCGCAGAGAAGCGCGCGCGGCCGCCGAAGATCAGGCGCCTGTCCGGCGACAGCCGGAAGTAATTGCCTATGTTCATCGAAGTCACGCATGTACGGTCGCCCGGCATGGTCACGGCGATCTCGACATCGCTCAACGGTCGCGTGGCGATGATGAAGCTGCCGACCGAGATGAGCCTGCGGCGGAAGTAATCGAAATTCGGTGTCGTGTAGGCTCCCGTCGCCACCAGCACATTGTCGGCGCTAATCTTGCCTCGCGAGGTGGTAAGCTCATGCCTGGCGCCGGCCTGCCTGCGGTCGGTCACCCTTGTGTTCTCGTGGATGACGGCGCCGTGTCGAGCGGCGGCCGTCGCGAGGCCCGACACATAGCGGCCCATATGGATCATGGCGCTCTTCTTCGACAGCATCGCACCATGGAAAGGCGAGCCGATCTCGGATTTGAGATCGGTCGCCGACAGCAGAGCTGTATCCGGATCGACCTCCGCATGGATGGCTTCGAAGTTGCGCGCGATTGCCTCGAAATGCTTCGGCTTCGAGGCAAGCTTGAGCTTGCCGGCGCGGCGGAAGTTGCAGTCGATGCCTTCCTCGGCGACCAGCGCCTCGATGGTGTCGACGGAGTCATCCAACGCCCGGTAGAGAGCGATCGCGCGCTCCCTGCCGAGTTCCGCCTTGGCCGACAGATAGCTGTGGGCGAGGCCGTTGTTCAGATGCCCGCCATTGCGCCCGGATGCGCCCCAGCCGACCCGCTCCGCTTCCAGCACGACCACCCTGGCGCCGGCCTTTGCCAGCTGGCGCGCAGCGGCGAGACCGGTGAAGCCGCCGCCGATAATGGCGGCATCATAGTGCCCGTCGATCGGGCCGTGCTCCCCGCCGGCAAAGATCGGGGCTGTGTCGTGCCAGTAGGAGACGAATTTCATCGACAATCCGCCCGTTTCAAAGCCCGACCACGCCCGGAAGACCGGAGATATCGGCGATCTCGACATATCCGTAATACGGGTTGGCCGGTTCGTGGCCGCGGTTGACCCAGACCTTGTTTTTGATGCCGAGATCATGCGCCGACATCAGGTCGTAGCGGAACGAAGACGAACAGTGAAGGATGTCCTCAGGGCCGCAGCCCAGCCTGTCGAGCATATATTCGAAGGCCTTGAAGCGCGGCTTGTAGGCCTGTGCCTGCTCGGCCGTGTAGACGGCATGGAATGGCGCGCCGAGCTTGTCGACATTGGACATGATCTGCGCGTTCATGGCGTTGGACAGGATCACCAGTGGAATTTCCTTGGCGACTTTCGCGAGGCCTGTCGGCACATCGGCGTGTGGCCCCCAGGTCGGGACGCGCTCGTAGACCAGCCTGGCGTCATCGGGGCTGAAGGCGACCCCGTTACGCTTGCAGGTGCGTTCCAGCGCATTGTGGATGACGTCGGCATAGGGCTTCCAGTCGCCCAGGATCTCATCCAGCCGATAGGCGGCGAAGTTCTTGATGAACTCCTGCATGCGCGGCTCGTCGAGCCGGCTGACGTAGAGGTCGCGCGCCGCTTCAGCCATCTGGAAATTCGTCAACGTGCCGTAGCAGTCGAAGGTGATGTATTTGGGTCTGAAAGAAGCCATGTCCGTCGATCTCCGGTGGAAACATATCCGCGCTGGGATGTGTTCATCATAGGTCGGGAGGTGGCGGGGCACCTGACCGAAAAGTGCCTGCCGAAAGCAGAAAGTTCCGTATCCGCCGTCCGGTTTGGCACGCTGTAGCATCTTGCCCGTCGAGAAGCGCGCCATTGCGCGACGGCAAAGCGACCATCGAGGACGCTGCCAGCAGAAGATGCGGCGCACGCCCCGCGCAAAGGCGAAAGATATCGCAAAGACCAAAACGTTCAGACGATCCGCCGCGCGCAGATGACCGAGACTTGCAGGCAGACGGAAGGATGCCTCATGCAACAGGGCGAAATCGCAATCCAGGCTTTCGGGCCAGACCATATCGAGGGCGCGGTGGCGCTGTCCCGCCAGGAGAACTGGCCGCATCGCCCGCAGGACTGGCAGATGGCGCTGCAGCTTTCGAGCGGTGCAGTCGCGCTCGACGACCAGGGCCGGGTTGTCGGCACCATCCTGGTAACGCCCTACGGTATGGATTGCGCCATGATCAATATGGTGATCGTTGACAAAAGTATGCGAGGCATGGGGCTCGGGCGCCGGCTGATGGAACAGGCCTTCGCGTTGGCCGAGGATCGTCCGCTGCGGCTTGTCGCAACCGCCGACGGCATGCCGCTCTATCAGAAACTGGGCTTCGCGCCCTCGGGCACCATCTTGCAGCATCAGGGCAACGTCGCCGCGCTTGGCGCGGCCGACGGCGTGAAACCGGCGAGCGCGAATGACCTGCCGGAGATCAAGGCTTTGGACCGCGACGCTTATGGCGCCGACCGCGAAGCCCTGATCGACGCGCTGGCCGAGCGCGGCCAATTCGCCCTCATCCGCCGAAACGGAGCGATCGAGGCCTATGCCGCGATCCGCCCGTTCGGACGCGGCGAGGTGATCGGCCCGGTCATCGCGGACAGCGCAGAGGAAGCCAAAGCACTGATCGGCTTCTTTGCCGCCCCGCGCCCAGGCGCCTTCCTGCGCGTCGACACCGACCGCCGGACCGGCATAGCCGACTGGCTGACGGAAATTGGCCTCGGCCATGTCGGCGGCGGCGTGGCCATGGATCGCCCGTCTCGGACGGCCGCGGCACAGGCACGGCCAAAAGTTTATGCCCTCGCCAACCAGGCGCTCGGCTAGTTCGGAGAAAAACAATGCTCGCCAATTCGCTGATCGAACTCGACCGCGCCCATCTCATCCATCCGGTCTCCTCCTATCGTGGCCACGAGGCGCTCGGCGTGCGCGTGCTGAGATCCGCGAAGGGCGCGACTGTGACCGACGCATCCGGCAAGCAGCTTGTCGACGGCTTCGCCGGGCTGTGGTGCGTCAATGCCGGCTACGGCCATGACAGTATCGTCGAGGCGGCGGCGCGGCAAATGCGCGAGCTTCCCTACGCCACAGCCTATTTCGACCTCGGCTCCGAGCCGGCGATCCGGCTCGCTTCGGAACTGGCCGAGCGCGCGCCGGGCGACCTCAATCACGTCTATTTCACGCTCGGCGGCTCGGACGCGGTCGACAGCACGATCCGCTTCGTCCGCTACTACTGGAATGCCAAGGGCGAGCCGCGGCGCGACCAGTTCATTTCGATCGAGCAGGGCTATCACGGATCGTCGGTGGTCGGCGCGGGCCTGACTGCGCTACCCGCCTTTCACGCCGGCTTCGGCATTCCCTTCGAATGGCAGCATAAGATCCCGTCGCCCTACCCCTACCGCAATCCGGTCGGCGAGGATGGCAACGCGATCATCGCCGCATCGCTCGCCGCGCTGAAAGCGAAGATCGAGGCGATCGGGCCCGACCGGGTCGCCGCCTTCTACGCCGAGCCGATGCAGGGCTCCGGCGGCGTCATCGTGCCGCCGAAGGGCTGGATCAGGGCGATCCGCGAACTGTGCAGGGAATACGGCATCCTGTTCATCGCCGACGAGGTGATCACCGGCTTCGGTCGCACCGGGCCGCTGTTCGCCTGCACGGAAGAGGACATCGTTCCCGATTTCATGACGACCGCGAAGGGCCTGACCTCGGGCTATGTTCCGATGGGCGCCGTGTTCATGGCCGACCATGTCTACCAGGTCATCGCCGATGGCGCGGGTAACGCGGCGATCGGCCACGGCTATACCTATTCCGCCCATCCGGTCAGTGCCGCCGTCGCGCTCGAAGTGCTGAAACTTTACGAAGACGGCGGCCTGCTGGAAAACGGCGTCAAGGCCGGTGCCCGCCTGATGGCAGGCTTGGAACGCCTGAGGGACCATCCGCTCGTCGGCGACGTGCGTGGCCGCGGCATGCTCGCGGCGATCGAGCTGGTGACCGACAAGCGGAAGAAGGCATCACTTCCCGCCTCGGCGATGCCGGCACGGCGGATCTTCGACAGGGCCTGGGACAACGGTCTTATCATCCGTGCCTTCGCGCATGGCGTTCTCGGCTACGCGCCGCCGCTCTGCTGCAGCGATGGCGATATCGATGCGATCATCGAGCGCACACGCGTCACGCTCGACCAGACGCTGGACGATCCGGATGTCCGTAAGGCGTTGGGATGAGCAGCGGCGGATTTTTAGCATCTCGAAATATCGCCGGGGCAGACGATTTCGCAATTTTGTGCCGAAGCCCCGCGCCTTTTCGGCGAATCCAGCGCGGGGGAAGTGCCAGACTACCGTTAAGACAAGGCCAGAAAGCCGGAATTTACCGGCTTCTTGACAAGGCGAGGTCCCAGACAGCACGGAATTTTGTTCTGTTCAGCACGGTTCGGCCATAGAGGAGAGCAAGTTCTTGGCCAAGGCCTTTAGCGAATTCAAATACATGACCTTCGATGTGGTCGGCACGCTGATCGATTTCGAAGTCGGTATCACGGCCTGCCTCGCCGCTATCGCCGCCGAAGCCGGCGTCGCCATCGACGGTGAGGAGGCGCTGAGCCTTTACCGGCAAGCTCGCTACATGCCCGATGCCGGCCTGTTTCCCGACGATCTCGTCCGCGTCTACATGGTCATCGCGGCGCGGCTCGGCCTGCCGGCAGAAGAGAAACACGGTGTCCGCCTGCGGGATTCCGCGAGCGTCTGGAAAGGCTTCCCGGACAGCGCGGCCGCACTGGGCGACCTTGCCAAGTCGCACAAGCTGATCGCCATGACCAACGCGCGGCGCTGGGCGCTCGACCATTTTGAGAAGCAGCTCGGATCGCGCTTCTTCGCCACCTTCACCGCCGACGATACCGGCACGGAGAAACCTGATCCGGCCTTCTTCCAGAAGGTCTTC
This sequence comes from Mesorhizobium sp. M2A.F.Ca.ET.067.02.1.1, assembly GCF_004023285.1. Lineage (NCBI taxonomy): Bacteria > Pseudomonadati > Pseudomonadota > Alphaproteobacteria > Hyphomicrobiales > Phyllobacteriaceae > Mesorhizobium > Mesorhizobium sp. M2A.F.Ca.ET.067.02.1.1. The sequence continues at coordinate 20,711 of NZ_RZSB01000007.1, read as the reverse complement.
GATTTCGTCGCATCGCGCGGCGATAGCAAGGACGACATCCTGCATGTCGCGCAAAGCCAGTATCACGACATCGGCGTCTCCAGGACGCTCGATATGACCAATTGCTGGATCGAGCGCCGGCACGACCAGAAGGGCTATGGCGGCACGATCGAGCCCGAGCGCTTTACCACCCCGGACTATCATTTCACGTCAATGGCTGCCTTTGCGGCCGCCGTGCGCGAAAACCTGAAGGAGCGAACCTGAACCCAAGCCCGGAAAGCCGCAGCAAGACGAGCATACCGACCAAACCAACAGAAAGGGGAATGAACATGACCGACAAGATCACCAACTGGACCAGTGCGGACGATGCCATGGTCGAGAACGCCATCCGGCGGGGCGCGAGCCGCCGCGAACTGCTCAAGATGCTGCTGGCCGGAGGCGCCGCAATCGCCGCGGGCGGCGTCGTGCTTGGCCGCGCCACAAAGGCCGTCGCCGCCACGCCGGTTTCCGGCGGGAACTTCAAGGCGGCCGGCTGGTCGTCCTCGACCGCCGACACGCTCGACCCGGCGAAGGCGTCGCTCTCGACCGACTATGTCCGTTGCTGCTCGCTCTACAATCGCCTGACCTTCCTCGACAAGGATGGCAAGACGCAGATGGAGCTGGCCGAAAGCATCGACAGCAAGGACGCCAAGACCTGGACCGTGAAGCTGCGCAAGGGAGTCACGTTCCATGACGGCAAGGACCTGACGGCCGACGACGTGGTCTTTTCGCTCAAGCGCCATCTCGACAAGGCGGTCGGTTCCAAGGTTGCCAAGATCGCAGCGCAGATGACCGGCTTCAAGGCGGTCGACAAGTCGACCGTGGAAATCACGCTTGCCGATCCGAATGCCGACCTGCCGACCATCCTGGCGCTGCATCACTTCATGATCGTCCAGGACGGCACGACTGATTTCTCAAAGGGTAACGGCACTGGCGCCTTCGTGCTCGAGACCTTCGAGCCGGGCGTGCGTTCGATGGTTACCAAGAACAAGAACTACTGGAAGTCCGGCAAGCCCTATCTCGACTCCTTTGAGTTCATCGCCATCAGCGACGACAGCGCCCGTGTGAACGCCCTGCTTTCAGGCGATATCGCCTTCGCCGCCTCGATCAATCCGCGTGCCATGAAGCTGCTGGAAAGCCAGCAGGGATTCGAACTGTCGAAGACGACCTCGGGCAACTACACGGACCTCAACATCCGGCTCGACATGGACCCGGGCAAGAAGGCCGATTTCGTCGCCGGCATGAAGTATCTCGTCAACCGCGAGCAGATCGTCAAATCGGCATTGCGCGGCCTCGGCGAGATCGGCAACGACCAGCCCGTCTCCCCGGCCAACATCTTCCACAATGCCGACCTCAAGCCGAAGGCCTTCGACCCGGACAAGGCGAAGTTCCACTTCCAGAAGGCGGGCTTGCTCGGCCAGTCTATCCCGGTGATCGCCTCCGATGCGGCGACCTCGTCGATCGACATGGCGGTGATCATCCAGGCAGCGGGCGCCGACATCGGCATGAAGCTCGACGTGCAACGCGTGCCGTCCGACGGCTACTGGGACAATTACTGGCTCAAGGCGCCAATCCATTTCGGCAACATCAACCCACGCCCGACGCCGGACATCCTGTTCTCGCTCCTCTACGCTTCCAACGCGCCGTGGAACGAAAGCCAGTACAAGTCCGAGAAGTTCGACAAGATGCTTGTGAAAGCGCGCGGCTCGCTCGACCAGGCCAAGCGCAAGGAGATCTATGGCCAGATGCAGACCATGATCGCCGACGAGGCTGGCACCATCATCCCGGCTTACATTTCCAACGTCGACGCCCTCTCCAGCAAGGTGAAGGGTTTGGAAGCGAACCCGCTCGGTGGCATGATGGGCTACGCAATGGCGGAATATCTCTGGCTTGAGGCCTGAGAGGCGCCTGCCGGGGCCGGCCGACCGGCCCCGGCACTGCATTGCGCAGGATTGTTTGACCGAACGCAACCGCAGGGAGCGCTTCCATGAAATCTGGGGTCTTGAACCTCGTGGTCAAGCGGCTGGGGATCGCGGTCGTCACGCTTCTGATCGTCCTGTTCGCCGTGTTTTTCGCCACCAGCATGCTACCGGGCGACACCGCGTCGATCCTGCTCGGCCAGGCGGCAACTCCCGAAGCGGTCGCCGGCCTGCGCGAGGCCATGCATCTCAACGATCCGGCGATCCTGCGTTTCCTGCGCTGGCTTTTCGGACTGCTGCACGGAGACCTCGGCACCTCCTATGCTAATGACATGCCGGTCGCGGCGCTGATCGGTGGGCGGCTGGTCAATACGATGAAGCTCGCCGCAATCACAGCGTTGCTCTCGGTGCCGCTGGCGCTGACGCTCGGCATAACCGCCGCGATGCTGCGGGGCTCGCTCTTCGACCGCGCCGTTACCGTGCTTTCGATTGGCGTCATCTCCGTGCCGGAGTTCATGGTCGCGACGCTGGCGGTCCTGCTTTTCGCCGTTTACCTCAAATGGCTGCCGGCGCTGTCGTCGGTTAACGAGGCGCATTCGCTGAGCGCCCTCGTGCGCATCTACGCCATGCCGGTCATCACGCTCACCTTCGTCATCTCGGCCCAGATGATCCGCATGACCCGCGCCGCTGTGATCGAAACGCTGTCCACGCCCTATGTCGAGATGGCGCTGCTCAAGGGCGCATCACGCGGCCGCATGGTGCTCAGGCACGCGCTGCCCAACGCGCTCGGGCCGATCGTCAACGCAGTGGCGCTCTCGCTGTCGTACTTGGTCGGCGGCGTCATCATCGTCGAGACAATCTTCAACTATCCCGGCATCGCCAAGCTTATGGTAGACGCCGTCGCGACCCGCGACCTGCCGCTGATCCAGAGCTGCGCGATGATCTTCTGCCTCGGCTATCTCCTGCTGATCACGGCCGCCGACATCATCGCCATCATGTCCAACCCGAGGCTGAGATAACGATGGCGCGCGCAGCAGCCTCTGGACGGTCCTTCCTGGGTCACAGCTACAACTTTGTCGGCGTCGTCGCTTCGCTGGTCATCCTGGCGTGGACCCTGGTCGCGATCTTCGCGCCCTACATCATTCCGCATCCGATCGGCGATATCGTCGACGACGATTATTTCGGCCCGATGCGCCAGGGACTGTGGCTCGGGTCGGACTATCTCGGGCGTGACATGCTCTCACGCGTTCTGATGGGCGCACGCTACACCGTCGGCATATCGCTCGCAGCCGTGTCCATTGCCTGCTTCTCGGGTGTCGTGCTCGGCATGCTCGGGGCCGTGACCGGCGGCTGGTTCGACACTTGCCTCAGCCGCTTCCTCGACGCGATGAACTCGATCCCGAGCAAGCTGTTCGGCCTCGTGGTCGTCGCCGCGGTCGGCTCGTCGATCCCTGTGCTGATCCTGACGCTCGCGGTGATCTACATCCCCGGCGCCTACCGCTTCGCGCGGGCGCTCGCGGTCAACATCAACACCATGGATTTCATGACCGTCGCCCGTGTCCGCGGCGAAAGCACGGCCTATCTCATCGGGTCCGAGGTCCTGCCCAACATCATCCGTCCGGTGCTCGCCGATTTCGGGCTGCGCTTCGTCTTCATCGTGCTCTTGCTCTCAGGCTTGTCCTTCCTCGGCCTTGGACTGCAGCCGCCTTTGGCCGACTGGGGCGCGCTGGTGCGCGAGAACATAGGCGGCCTGCCCTTCGCCGCCCCGGCAGTGGTCGTGCCCTCGCTGGCGATCGCCAGCCTCACCATCAGCGTCAACCTGCTGATCGACAACCTGCCGCAGAAGATCAGGGACCGCGACGCATGACCAATCTTGTCGAGGTCAGGAACCTGAGGATCGAAGCGACGACCGATGCCGGACGTGTCGTCGAAATCATCAAGGGCGTCAGCCTCGATATCGCCGACGGCGAGATCGTCGCCCTGATCGGCGAGAGCGGCTCCGGCAAGACGACGGTGGCGCTCTCGCTCATGGGCCATGTGCGGCCCGGATGCCGGATCACCGGCGGCGAGATCAACATCAACGGCAAGGATATGGCTGCACTCCGAGAGAAGGAACGGGCGAAGCTGCGCGGCACCGACATCGCCTATGTTCCGCAAAGCGCGGCCGCATCGTTCAATCCCGCATCCACCATCATGGAGCAGGTGATCGAAGTCACGCGCATCCACAGGCTGATGCCGCCCGAGCAGGCGCGCAAGCGGGCGGTCGAGCTGTTCAGGGCCTTGTCGCTGCCGGACCCGCAAGCGATCGGCGCGCGCTATCCGCACCAGGTTTCGGGCGGACAATTGCAGCGGCTTGCGGCGGCCATGGCGCTCATCGGCGATCCCAAGCTGGTCATCTTCGACGAGCCGACGACGGCGCTTGACGTGACCACGCAGATCGACGTGCTGAAGGCCTTCAAGTCGGTGATGCGCGCGGGTGGGATTGCGGGTGTCTACGTGTCCCACGACCTTGCGGTCGTCGCCCAGATCGCCGATCGCATCGTGGTGCTGAAGGGGGGCGAAGTGCAGGAAACCGGCACGACGGCCGAAATCCTTTCAGCCGCCAAGCATCCCTATACGCGCGAGCTGCTGGCCGCCTTCGAACCGAAGCGGCGGCAATCGCACGCCGGTGCGGAGGCCGCGGCAAACCAGCTGCTGCGCATCGACAATGTGACGGCCGGCTACGGCGCGGTGCGGGACAACGGACTGCCGCTGATCCGCGCCGTCGATTCCGTCAGCCTGATCGTGGAGAAGGGCCGCAATCTCGGCGTTATCGGCGAATCCGGCTGCGGAAAGTCGACGCTGGCGCGGGTCATCGCCGGCATCCATCCGGCGGCAGCTGGCGACATCATCTTCAATGGCAAGCCGTTGCAACGGGCTGCCGGGAAACGCAGCCAGGACCAGCTGCGCGAGATGCAGATCGTGTTCCAGTATGCCGATACAGCGCTCAATCCGGCCAAACCGGTCGAGGACATCATCGCCCGGCCGCTGGCTTTCTATCATGGGCTCGACAGGCAAGCGCGGTCCAAGCGTGTCGACGAGTTGCTTGACATGGTGCGCCTGCCCAGAACGCTGCGCTATCGCCATCCCTCCGAGCTGTCGGGCGGCCAGAAGCAGCGCGTGAATTTCGCGCGAGCGCTGGCGGCAGATCCCAAGCTGATCATCTGCGACGAGATCACCTCGGCGCTCGACACGGTGGTGGCGTCCGCCGTGATTGAGCTGCTCAAGGAGCTGCAACGCGAGCTGGGTCTGTCCTACATCTTCATCAGCCACGACCTCTCCGTCGTCGAGGCGATCTGCGACGAGATCATGGTCATGTATAATGGCCAGCGGGTGGAGCAGATCGCGCCCGACAAGGTCCAGGCGGCCGCCCACCCCTATTCCAAGCTTCTGTTCTCCTCCGTGCCGAAGCTCGATCCGACCTGGCTCGACGGCCTCGTCCGCGACCCGGAGCTCGTCAGCCAGTACGGCCATCGGTGAAAGCGGCGGCTCCGCCTTACATCGGAAACAGGCTGGGCAGCGGCATATGCGCCTTGACGATGGGCGACTTCAGCACCACGAAGCTGAAATATTTGTCGATGCCGATATCCATATCGGTCAGCCGCTCCATGATCGTCTGGTATTCGCCGATGCCGGCCGTCATGAATTTCATCAGGTAGTCGTAGCCGCCCGAGACAAGGTGACATTCGATAACCTGGTCGATCTTCTCTACCACGGCGAGAAAGCGCGCAAAGTCAACCTGGCGGTGGTTCTTCAGCGTGATCTCGGTGAACACCGTCAGTGTCTGGCCGAGCTTGGCGATGTTGACCTGCGCCGAATAGCCTTCGATGTAGCCTTCCGATTGCAGCTTCTTGACCCGCATTAGGCACGGGCTCGGCGAAAGATGCACCAGCTCGGCCAGTTCGACATTGGTGATGCGGCCGTTCTTCTGCAGCTCGTGCAGAATCTTGATGTCGATTCGATCCAGTTTCATGGGCTGTCTCCGAGGAAGAGTGCCACAGCACAAAATGCTGCCATGCTGGTGCCCGTCGAGACTACCATAGCCCGCCGGCCTGTCCATCCGAGCGGACACCGCTTTGAAGCGCAGGCTATCGCGATTTCAACGGGGTTGCCGGAACAATATTCTGTGCGCGCCTCAACTGCGGCAGCGGCTGCCTGTGCAACGCGATAAACTGGGGCTTCAAGGCAGAGAGAGTGATGCGCGCGCCACTGCAGCAAATCGAGACATCCAGCGAGATTCCGCAATCCGCGGATGCGGTAATCATCGGCGGCGGCATCGTCGGCGTCTTCGTGGCCTACTATTTGGCCCGGCGCGGCATGAAGGTCGCGCTTGTCGAAAAGGGGCGCATTGGCGCCGAGCAGTCCAGCAGGAACTGGGGATGGTGCCGGCAACAGAACCGCGATGCCCGCGAGCTGCCAATGGCGACTCACAGCCTCGATCTGTGGGAGCGCTTTTCGATAGAGACTGGGGAGGACACCGGCTTTCGCCGCTGCGGCCTGCTCTATCTCAGCAATGACGAGACCGAACTGGCCGGCTGGGCGCGCTGGCGCGACTTCGCCAGAACCGCCGGCGTCACCACGCATATGCTGGACACGGCCGAGGCCACTGAACGGGGCCGCGCCACGGGGCGGACCTGGCAGGGCGGCGTCTTCTCGCCGACCGACGGCACGGCCGACCCGTCGCGAGCCGCGCCCGCGGTCGCCCGCGCCATTCTGAAGCTCGGCGGCAGCGTGCACCAGAATTGCGCCGCGCGCGGCATCGAGACCGAAGGCGGGCGTTTGAGCGGCGTCATCACGGAAAGCGGAACGATCCGGACGAAATTGGCGGTGATGGCCGGTGGCGCCTGGGCCTCTTCGTTTTGCCGCCAGTTCGGCTTCCGCTTTCCGCAAGCATCGATCCGTTCCTCGATCCTCTCGGTCTCGCCAGGCGCCAAGGGCCTGCCGGATGCGCTGCACACGAAAAGCATATCGGCCACGCGTCGCGGCGACGGCGGCTACACGCTCGCGATCAGCGGACGCGGACGCGTCGACGTGACGCCGCAGCAACTGCGCTTCTCCTCGCAGTTCGTGCCGATGTTCCTGAAGCGGTGGCGCAGCCTCGGCCCCGGCGGGTTGCAAGGCGCGCTTTCCGGCCACGAAACGCTGAAGCGCTGGCGGCTCGACCGGCCGACGCCGATGGAGCGCACGCGCATCCTCGATCCGGTTCCGGATCAGTCGACCATTCGCCTCACGCATACCCGCGCACTCGAACTTCTGCCCGACCTCAGAAAGACCAGGATCAGTGCTGCCTGGGCAGGCTATATCGACAGCACGCCGGACGGCGTGCCGGCCATCGGCGCGATCGATTCCGTCCCAGGCTTTTTCCTGGCTGCCGGATTTTCGGGACACGGCTTCGGCATCGGCCCCGGCGCCGGGCACTTCCTCGCCGATCTGGTTACCGGGGCGAAGCCGATCGTCGATCCGAAATCCTATGACCCACGGCGCTTCGACGCTTCGTCCTGGGGCAAGGTCGCCGACTTCTAGCATCAGTCCTCCGGAAGAAAGGCGCCGACGGGCGCCGGCCGGACAGGTGCCTGCCCGCGAAACCGACCGACATCCCTTGACGCACATCCGGATTGCGCCGCGACGAGCTCGACGGCCGCCAAGTGGCAATAGCGCCCTTGGCAGCGCCCCATGCCGGCGCGTGAAAGCGACTTCACCCTGTTGGCCTCGCCGCCGCCGAAATCCGCGCCCTCGCGGACGGCTGCGGCAGTGATGTTTTCGCAGCGGCAGACGATCGCGTCGTCGGGCATTGTTCGCACCATCTCGGCCGGCCAGGGAAAGGCACAAGCCAGGCCGCATGCAAAACGCTTGAGCCGCGCCAGCTTGCGCAGGTCAGCTTGGACGGGAGATGCCGCATGCCCGAGATCCGTGAGGCATGCCACGGCCGCGAGACGTCCCGCGATCTCCGCCCCATCCGCGCCGATGAGACGAGCCCCGTCGCCTGCAAGGTAGACTCCGTTGCCGGCCCGCCCCATCGCGTCAGTCTGCGGCAGCCATTGTTTCCACTGCTCGTCATAGGCAAAGGCGCATCCGACCAGATCGGCCAGATGCGTCTCCGCCCGCAGGTGCCAACCCATGCCGACCGTGTCGCATGGGGTGATGCGCTGCCGTCCGCCGGGATCACGCCAGCGCATCGCCGTAACGCCCGACGCGTCCGCTTCGATGCACTCCACCGTTACGCCCGCATGATAGCGGCCACCGAGCCGCGCCCTTAGGGCCAGACCGCGCAACGCAACGATCGGCCGGGCCGCGAGTCCAGGGAATCCCCTCATCTGCCGGCGCCACGAGGATGTGTCCAGCACCGCCGTCACGTCGGCTCCGGCCTTGAGGAGTTGCGCGCCGACCAGCGTCAGCAAAGGTCCCGATCCGATGAGGACGATGCGCCGTCCGAGCGCCACGCCTTGCGCCTTGAGCGCGATCTGCGCCGCGCCGAGGCTGTAGACGCCAGCGTTCTGCCAGCCCGGGACCGGAGCGATGCGATCGGACGCGCCAGTGGCAAGGATCAGGCGGTCATAGCCGATTACTTGCAAGCAACCCTCCTCAAGTACGTGCAGCCGCCGATCGTGCACGGCGATAACGGAGCTGCGCGCGAAATAGGTGAGCCTCCCTGCTTCGACTAACTTATCGAAACAGGCATGCAGCGCGCGGGCTTTCGCCGCTTCGGACCCGTACAGCTGTCCCGGCGTGCGGACAAACCCATCCGGCGGGCGCCGATAGATCTGCCCGCCGGCGCGATGGCCTTCGTCGATCACCACCGGGTGAAGCCCAGCCTCGATCAGCGTTGCGGCCGCCCTTATGCCGGCGGGGCCGGCGCCGACGATGACGACCTTCTGCGATGAGGCCTCGCTCACGGCCAGCTCTCCGGTGCCGTCGTGCGCAATCGCATGCCCCCAGTGACCGGCGTGGAGCATGCCCGCAGGCGCGGTCCAGCCTCCTGCCACACCCAGCAATCCTGACAGGCTCCCATCAGGCAGAAGCCGGCGCGGGGCTCAGGGCCAAATTCGGATTTTCGCAAAGCGTGTCCCGGCGCCAGCATGGCGGTCAGCACCGTATCGCCCGCAAGCGCATAGCGCATCTCGCCGTCAAGAAAGAACTGCACCTCTACCCGGTCGCGCTCTGCCAGCCGGACGATGCGGCCGGTGTTCATTCCGCAGCCTCCCGCACCGGCCTCGGACCTAGCAATTCGGGAAAGCGTTCGCAGACCGCATCGAAGGCTGCTTGGACGCCATCCGCCCCGGAGCGCCCTTTCATGCGCCGGAAAATCTCCGTCTTGACGAAGAAGCGCCAATGGATCGGCAAGGCGTCCAATATGACATGGAGCCGATCATAGGCGGCCGGCGTCCACTGCGCTTCGTAACCGTCGCGCTCCGGCCCGAAATGGAAATGGCCGGCGGATGGGTTGTGCCGCGCGCGCAATTGGTCTGTCGCCTGCTCGTCGACCACACCATCGCGGAGGACAACGCCGTAGTCGCGCTCCGCGGCTGTCGGAGAGAGATAACCGCGCCGCACATCCTCAGCGACCCGCCAGGGCTCGCGCTGAAACGGATCGCCGCGCCCGCCGCCGCCGGCGGAGCGGATCTCGAGCACGTCGCCCGGCTGCAGCACTGCCGTGTCGATGTTACCCAGCCGCCGCTCGTGCCCGGTCCCTGGATTGACGAGCATGTCGGACAGGCCGGCCGCTTTGCCGCCCAGCACGCCCCATGGGCGGAAGAAGCTGCGATCGCGGTTGCGCGCCGTGATCCGTGAGTCCGGCGCAGAGACGCGGAAGGCCATCTCGGTCGCAAGCCCGCCGCGCCAGCGACCCGCGCCGCCGCTGTCCCGGGCGAGCCCGTATTTGACGAACTCGACCGGCGTCTCGGTCTCGGTGATCTCGATCGGCGTGTTCTTCAGATAGGCGGCATCGGCGCCCGATCCGTTGGTGCCATCGCGATGCGGCATCGCGCCGCCACCGCCCACAACAGGGTTCACCGCCGCGATGACGCTGCGGCTGGTGCGCTCGTCGGTGGTCATGACATTGACGATGCAGTTGTTGCCGGCGGGCGCCGCAGGCAGTCGTTCGGGCACGGCTTGCGAGAAGGCGCCGAAGATGACGGACCGCAATCGCGCGCAAGTGAGCGAGCGCATCCCGACGGCGGCGGGGTGGACCGGGTTCAGCACCGACCCTTGCGGCGTGATGCAGGTGAACGGTCGGGTAAGGCCCGTGTTGAGCAGGATCTTCGGGTTCAGCGTGTAAAGCACGTAGTAGACGCCGACGAGCAGCATGGTGTGGCGCGGATCGCTGCCCGAAGGGACGTTAAGCGAGGAGCCGAGCTGCGGATCGGAGCCGGTGAAGTCGAGCACCGCCTCGTCGTCCTTGATCGTCAGCCTCAGCTTCAGCCGGCATGGGTTGGCTTCGACCGAATCCTCGTCGGCATAGTCCGCGAACTCCCAGGCGCCGTCGGGCATGGAACGCAGCACTTCGCGCGCCTGCGCCTCCGCATGATCCAGAAGTGCGGCAACGCCTTCGATGAAGCCGGCCTTGCCGAACTTTTTCACCATCGCCTGGATTTTACGCTCACCGGTGTTGAGCGCCCCGACCAGCGCCTTGATGTCGCCGATATTGAGGTCGGGCTTGCGCACATTGGTGCTCATTATCCGCAGGATCGCGTCGTCGAAGACGCCCTCGCGCACCAGCTTCATCGGCGGAAAGCGAATGCCTTCCTGATGAATCTCGCTCAGTGCGCGGCTGAGCGAAGCCGGCACTGCACCGCCCATATCGGTGTTGTGGATATGGCCTCCGGTCCAGGCGATGATCTCGCCGTCGACGAACACCGGCTTCCAAAGATGAGTGTCGGGCGCGTGCGTGGCGACATGGCCTGAATAGGGATCATTGGTGAAAGCGACGTCGCCCGGCCGATAATCATCCACCATCGCGATCGCCCGGTGATAGGAAAGGCCGGGGTACCAGGTGGCCCCGAGTTCCATCGGCACGGCGAAGGTCGCGCCCGAGCGGTCCATCAGCATCACGGTAAAATCCTGCGTCTCCTTGACGAAGGCCGAGTGCGCGGTGCGGTGCAGCGTGTGGGCCATGTTCTCGGCCGCCGCGCGGGCGTGGTTGGCCAGAACCTGAAGGTTTGTACGGTCGAACAACGGCGTCACTCCGCGAAGGTCAGAAGGAGATTGAGGTGGCGGTCGACGCGTGCCTGCGTTCCGGCGGGGATGGCAAAGGTCGTGTCTTCCTGCACCACCACGGCGGGCCCGAGGAACGTGCTGCCGGGCATCAAGGTCCCCCTGTCGTGGAGGTCGACGGTCTCAACGGTTCGGCCGGTGTAGACCGGGAGCCGACGCGCCGGACTAGCCGGAGCGTTTATCTCGTCGGCTTCCGGGAAGGAGAGCACCGGCCCCGCGCCTATCGCCGAAAGGCGAACATTCACAATCTCGATCGCGCCTCGGGGATCGTGGAAATCGTAGAGCTGCTCGTGGGTGCGGTGAAAGGCTTGCTCGATGGCCGCCGTGTCGCTCTTCACCAGCCATTCCGGCGACAGCACGACCTCGATCTCATAACTCTGCCCGAGATAGCGCATGTCGCAGAAGAGATTGAGCTCGGCGGCTGCATCATGCCCCTGGGCTGCAAGCCAGTCGCGACCCTCCTGCGCGAGCGCCTCGAAGGCCTCGCGGACGGCGGGGAGCGACTCTGCCGACAGCGGACTGAAGATCGTGCGGATGAAATCGCCGCGCAGGTCCGCCACCAGTCCACCGAGCGCCGAGACCACGCCCGGGCGGCGCGGCGCGATCACCCGTTTCATCCCAAGCTCGCGGGCAAGGAAGGCGCCGAGCATCGGGCCGCCGCCGCCGAAGGGCATCAGCGTGAAATCGCGCAAATCGACCCCGGCCCTCGAGGCAAGCTTTTCGACCTCAACGAACATTTCCGACACCGCGATGTCGAGGATCGCCTGCGCGGTCTGCTCGACCGTGCGCCCAAGCCTGGCGGCGAGTTCGCTGACGGCGCGATGCGCCAGTCCGGCGTCGATCGTGAGCTGACCATAGGCCATCTCGCTGTGGCCGAGCCATCCGCAGACCACCATGGCGTCCGTTACTGTAGCCTGGGTGCCCCCGCGACCGTAACAGGACGGTCCCGGCGTCGAGCCCGCCGACTCCGGCCCGACGCGCAGCACCCCTTGCGCGTCGACACTGGCGATCGAGCCGCCCCCGACGCCGATCGAGCTGACCGACACCGATGGGATATGCAGCGGAAACTCGCCGATCAGTTCACCCGTGCCGAACTGCGCCTCGCCGCCGATGATGAGCGCGAAGTCCGCAGAGGTCCCGCCGATGTCGAGGGTAAGGATCTTGTCCTCACCGGCCTGACGCGCCAGCCACGAGGCGCCGATCACGCCGGAAGCCGTCCCGGACAACAGCATGTTCACGCAGGCGCGTTTGCCTTCGGCAGCGTTCATCAGTCCGCCATTCGACTTCGTGAGCATAGGGCGGGCCGGCACCTGGCGGCCTTTCAGCCGCTCTTCCAGAGCCGTCAGATAGGACGAGACGCGCGGATGGACATAGCCATTGAGGATCGCGGTCGAACTGCGCTCATATTCACGGATGACGGGCCACACCTCGGCCGAGGTGAAGACGAAGAGCTCCGGCGCCAAACGCGCGACCGCCGCCTTCACCGCAGCTTCCTGCGCACCGTTGCGCCAGGCATGGAGAAAGGAAACGACGATCCCTTGCGCCCCTTTCGCCTTGGCAACTGTCACCGCGTTGGTCACCGCCGCCATGTCCGGGGCTTGGGATTCACTTCCATCGGGACGCATGCGGACCGGGATTCCGAACACCATGTCGCGCGAGATCAATGGAGCCGGGCGTGAGCAGAACAGCGAATACATGTCCGGCATGCGCAGCCGCGCCAGTTCGATGACGTCCTCGAAGCCGGCATTGGTGAACAGCGCGAGCGGCGCGCCCTTGCGCTGGATGATGGTGTTGATGCCCACGGTCGTGCCGTGCACGAAGCGCGTCATGCGGGTCGGATCGAAGCCCTCGCGTTCAGCGAGAAGGGTGAGACCAGTCATCAGTTCGGCGCCCGGGTCCTCCGGCGTCGTCAGCACCTTCAGCGAGGAGACGCGCCCGGAGTTTGCCTCTAGCGCGCAAAAATCGATGAAGGTCCCGCCGATATCGACGCCGACCTTCCAGTCGGACTTGCTCCGCGCCTCGTTCGCCGCGACGGCACCATCCATGATGTGTCCCTTCCTGTCTGCCGCCGAAAACTGGCACGAGCGGGCAGTCAGGGTCCAAGATGGAAGAAGGGCAAGGATATAAGTCTTGCTTATGCCTTGGCGCGATGCTCGCCGAGAACTGCGAAACAGGCCGTACGGATTTCGTCGCGCATCATCTCGTCAGCCCGAGAGAGGGCCCGGGCGCGCGACGTTAGCAGCGCGATCGGGAATTCCGGCCCGGCCGCCAGCGGTCTGACAGCAAGGCCTGCGAACTGGCGCCAAGGCAGCAGCGCGTCGACCAGGCCGACGCCCAAGCCAGCCTGGACGAAGCCGACCGCGGAAATGGAGACATCGATCTCCAGCGACGGCGAAAGCGCCACACCTTGCGCGCGGGCGGCGTGAGCCAGTTCGTCGGCGGGACGGGTGTTGCCGCGATAAGATATAAGCTCCTCGCCGACGAGGTCGGCGAGCGTTAGCTCGGTTTTCTTCTGCAGCGAATGCCCGGCGGGCAGCAGGCAGGCGAAGCCGACGCTGCCCATCACTTCCGCGTCGATATCGGGAGGCAGCCGGTCATCCAAGGCCACACCCAGGCTGGCATCGCCGGTGCGCAGCATGTCGACGATCGCCGCGATCGGGGCGCTATGAGAACGCAGCAAAATGTCGGGATGTTGGGTCCGGAATGCGGTGAAGGCGCGCGGCAGTATCGCCATGGCCGGCGGAGGCGAGGCCGCGACCCGCACCAGCCCGGTCCGGCCGAGACGCAGGTCCGTGGTTTTGCGGCGCAGGCCGTCGAGCCCCGCTGACAGCCTCTCGGCATCGGCAAAGAGCTCGAGCGCTTCCGGCGTCGGCCGCAGCCTGCCCTTAACCCGCTCGAACAGCGTGAAGCCGAGTTCGTCCTCGGTGTGGAGCAGGATCTGGCTGAGCGCGGGCTGGGAGATGTTCAGCATCCGCGCCGCGGCGGTCACGGTGCCGGCGCGCATGACTGCGATGAACACTTCGAGCTGCCGGGCCCGCATTGCCACTCCATAGGTAAAGCTTATGAGTCTTGCCCAAACCCATCTTTGACGCAATGCCGCGGCGCCGACAAGATGCATCCAAGGAGCAAGGAACGACTATGGATGTGATCGTGCTGGGCGGCGGCCTGATGGGGACGGCTTCGGCCTATTTCCTCGCAAGACGCGGCGCGCGCGTGAGGCTAATCGAACGCAACCGGATCGGCACCGGGGCGACCGTCGCCTCGTTCGGCAACATCCGGCGCACCGGGCGTCACCTGTCCCAGTTGCCGCTAGCCCACCGTTCGCTCAGGCTGTGGGGCGAGGCGGAAAAAATGCTTGGCCGCGACGTCGAATTCCGCACCACCGGCCATATCCGGCTGGTCTTCGATGAAGACAGTCTTGCCGACATGCGGGCCTATGCTCTAGCGGCACGACCCTGGGGGCTCGAACTAGAAGAACTTGGCCCGCGCGAAATCCGTTCCCGGTTTCCCGGCCTCGGCCCCGACGCGGTCGCCGCGTCGTTCTCGCCGCTTGACGGCAGCGGCAATCCGCGGCTGATCGCCCCGGCCTTTGCCGAGGCAGCCCGTAAGCTCGGCGTGGAAATCGTCGAGGATGTCGATGTCGAGACGATCAAGCACGCTGGTTCGGGTTTCATTATCACAACTTCGAAAGGCTCGTTCGCCGCTGAGTGCCTGCTCAACACCGCCGGCGCCTGGGGCGCGCGCGTCGCCGCCGGGTTCGGCGAAGAGGTTCCTCTCGACGCCCGTGGCCCGCAGATGGGCGTGACCGAGCCGCTACCATATCGGGTCCTGCCGGTGGTCGGCATCTGGACGCGCGACAAGAACCATGGCGCCTATCTGCGTCAGGTCGAGCGTGGCAACATTGTCTTCGGCGGTGCGGCCGAACGGGTGCCGGTGAATCTCGATCCCGGCCACGCGGTTGCCAACCCGATGCGGCTGCCGGTGCAGTTGCGCGCCGTCGCGCGGCTCTTGCCGGCGATCGCAAAGGTCGCTGTCATCCGCACATGGTCCGGATGCGAGGGTTATGTGCGCGACATGCTGCCGGTCATGGGGCAATCGGCCACGACGCCGGGCCTGTTCCACGCCTTCGGCTTCTGCGGTCACGGCTTCCAGCTCGGACCGGGCGTGGGCGACGCCATCGCCGAACTGATCACGACCGGCCGTTGCGACACGCCGCTCGACGATTTCAGGGTGGATCGCTTCGGCATTGACGGATAACGATAATGGTGGGCCCGGAGGGATGGCCTTTAATACAGAAAATCAATAGTTTGCGGTGGTTCGCCAACCCATTTTCTTCGGATTTCTCGTCAGGCGAACCAAAGGGTTGGGAAGCCTGGTTTTTCATGCACAAGAGGGTCCCAGCACGACTGTTTTAGAGCCGAAAGGCGGACGTCGGCCTTTAATACGTTGGACTGGAAAACCTACCAGCGTTGCCACTTTCGCCTTTCGTCGGCTGGCCGGTTCCCGAAACCAGCCTTCTTGCACGCCGAACCGTCCTATTTCTACGATAACGGGCCTGAGCGACTTTCAACGCCGATTGCCTTCGCGTTTATACCCGCTGCATCAAAAGCGGAGACAACGATGGAAATCGCCTATCTTCTCGACATGGACGGGGTACTGGTACGCGGGGGGATCCCCATCGAAGGATCAGCCGATTTCGTCGGTGCCCTAGTCGAAAGCATGCGGGCTTTCCAGATCTTCACGAATAATTCCAGGTACACCCCGGAAGATCACGCGCACCGTCTGCGTGGAATAGGTTTTCCCATCGAACCTCACCACATCTACACTTCGGCCATGGCGACCGCTCGGTTCGTCAGCGAACAGCTTCCGGGCGCTTCCGTCTACGCCATCGGTGACCAGGGGTTGATAGCGGCTCTACAGGCAGCCGGCTGTCGCCTTACGGTATTTTCCCCTGACTATGTCGTCCTGGGGGACGCAGATTCATATCACTACGAGGCGATCGCTAAAGGCGCGCAGCTCGTTTCTGCAGGAGCGCGGTTCGTCGCGACCAGCCCGGACCCAGCCGTGCCAGCCGAGAAGGGGCTGCATCCGGCTTGCGGGGCGGTTGCTGCCTTGATCGCCGAAGCAACCGGTATGAAGCCCTATTTCATCGGCAAGCCGAATTCCTTCATGACCAGATGCGCTCTTGAAAGACTGAGGGTCAGCGCAGAGCAGACCGTATTGGTCGGTGACAGAATGGACACGGACGTTCTTGCCGGACTGGAGTCGGGGATGCGATCCGTGCTCGTTCTGACGGGTGTCACTACCTTTGCCGATCTTTCCCGCTTCTCCTTCAAGCCAGACCTGACTGTTGCTCGTCTGTCCGATCTTTCCGATCATGTATGGGGATAGTCAGTCGCCCGAGATCCCCATGACCACTGATTCCCAGGGAGCAAGCTGAATTTCAGAAGAGAGAACCTTGTCTGCACGTCCCGACAGGTTGGTGAGGAGCAGATCCCAGGGCGCACCCATGGCGGGAAGTCCAAGCAATTCTGGTTCGCGGCTGAAATTGACGGCCACAAGCAGCCGGTCGGCTCCGAACTCGCGCGTATAGACAAAGAGCCTTTCATGCGCAGGATCCAGATCAACGTAGTCGCCATAGGTCAAGGCGAGCTTCGATCGACGAAGCGCAATCAGTCGCTGAAAATAGCGATAGATCGAGTCCTCATGGGCAAGATCAGCCTCGGCATTGATTTCGGAATAATTCGGATTGACGGCGAACCACGGCTTCTCAGCCGAGGTGAAGCCCGCGTTGGCCGTACCATTCCACTGCATGGGAGTACGCGCATGATCGCGACTCGTTTGTCTGAGATGCGAGATGAAGTACTCGGGCGATACTTTGCCACGGAGGACATGCTCCGCCCACTGCCCTTTGACCTCTATGTCGTCGAATTCCTCGACATGCCGAAAGGGAAAATTCGTCATACCGAGCTCCTCGCCCTGATAGATGAAAGGCGTGCCGCGAAGAGTGAGGAGCAGTGTTGCAAGAGCCTTGGCCGACTTCACACGGAACTCCGGGGTATCGTCGCCAAAATGGCTTACTGCGCGTGGGTTGTCGTGATTGCTCAAGAATATTGCGTTCCACCCGGACGCGCCGATTGTTTTGTCCAGTCTGGAGTAGACGGCCTTTAAAGCCGGCAGGTTCCAATCAGTCTTGCGCCAGCCATTCCGGTCGAGACGCACGACGTCAAAACTTATCAGCATATTAAGTTCACGCCGGTCCTCATTGACAAACAGCGGCGCCTTGGCGTCCGTCACGCCATAGGCCTCGCCGACGGTCATGGCGTCATAGTGCGCCAGAACCTTGCGGTTCATCTCCTGCAGATAGTCGTGCACATGCGGGCCGTCGCTGTAGGTGAATTCTGGAGCCTGCAGTTGTTCCGGAGTGAGGTCGGGGAATGCCTGATCTTTTGATATGAACGGAATGACGTCCAGCCGAAAACCTGCGACACCCTTATCGAGCCAAAAGCGCATGATGTCGAAAATGTCGGCGCGAACGCATGGGTTGTCCCAGTTGAGGTCCGGCTGTTCCTTGGCAAAATAGTGAAGGTAGTAGTCGCCGGAGATGTCGTCCTTCTGCCACGCGGAACCGCCAAAGAACGAAGGAAAATTGTTCGGCACACCCCCGGAACCATCCCGCCAGATGTAGTAATTTCGCTTCGAACTATCTCGCCCGGTCCTGCTCTTTACGAACCACTCGTGCTGATCACTGGTGTGGTTGAGAACGAGATCGATTATGAGGCGGATGTTTCTTGATCGGGCTTCCTCAAGCAGACGATCAAAGTCGTCCATTGTGCCGAACTCTCGAAGAACCTTTCGATAGTCGCGAATGTCTAGCCGTTATCCACATTGGGTGAATCGAAATGAGGGCATAGCCAGATAGTGTCTATACCCAAGCCGGCGATATAGTCTAGCTTACCGATGATACCTTGAAGATCACCGATACCGTCCGCATCCGAGTCGGCGAAAGATAACGGGTAGATCTGATAGACGACGGCCTCTTTCCACCAATGCCGCTGAAAGCTCTGCTGCTTGTCGAATTCCCGTTCGACGCCCTTCGACATGTGTACTCCTGTTAATTTTTTGGGTTGCTTCAAGACGCCTGCACGAGCGCCGGTGCAGAACTAAAGCGGTTGCCACCTCATCGATCATTTCCCGCAGAGGACAGCGCTGTTCGGCATCATCAGCCGAAGTTTTTATCAATCAATGGCGGCTGGCCGGTCAGTTGTCGGCCGGCCAGCCGCGTGCCGAGCATGAGGGAGGCCACACATCGGCAAGACGATATAAAGCCCGACGCAGGTTCATGTCTACATGATTTTTTTCAGAATGTCGACATTATACCTTGATGGCGTTTCATTGATGTAGCATCTTGGCACCCCGTCAGCCCGGCGCTCCAGATCGAAGGATGGAAGATGAACGACAGTACCACGCCCGTTTCGGGACTTTCGCCCGCCCCCCGGATTGTCGAGATCGCAGCCGTCCCCCTTTTCGGTGAAAGCCCGAAGGGGGGCTGGTCCGTGGAAATCCAGCCCGACGACTCAATCCATGCGCTGATAGCTGTCCACACAGACACCGGCATCTCCGGATATGGCAGTGTCTTCACTGATGGCCGCCTGGCGAAAGCTGGAGTGGAGGTGCTCAGACCGCTGCTCATCGGCGAGAACGCAATGGAGCCCGAGCGCATCTGCGAAAGGCTGCATCAGAACACCTTCTGGATGGGACGTGGCGGGACGCTGACCCATGTGGCCGGAGGCGTGGACATCGCGCTGTGGGACATTCTGGGCAAAGCATTGGGACAACCGGTGGGCCGTCTCCTCGGCGGCACATACCGCAACAGGGCCCAGCCTTATTGCTCACTGCTCATGGAGGAGCCTTCCCGAATGCGCGACGCGATTACGTGCCATAAGGAGCGGGGATTCCGTGCGTTCAAAATCGGGTGGGGACCGTTTGGCCGGGCACTGGATCACCATCTTGACGAGAAAATCGTGGCTGCAGCGCGTGATGCGATCGGTACAGAGTCGAAACTGTTTGTCGATGCCGGCGCAAGCGATGCCCATTGGCCCCATGGCCTGAAATGGGCAACGCGAACAGCGCAGATGCTGGCCAACTACAACGTCGGCTGGTTCGAAGAGCCGCTCAGGCCCGATGCAATAGACGACTACATTGCCCTACGCAAGGCGAGCCCGGTTCCGGTCGCCGGAGGCGAGGTACTCACGCGCCGGCAGACATTCCTTCCATGGCTGGCCGCCGGTGCACTGGACATTGTCCAGCCGGATGTCACCAAAGTGGGCGGGCTCAGCGAACAGCGTCGGATCGCCTGGATGGCGGACGATTTCGGTATCAGATACGTGGGGCACGGCTGGAATACGGCGCTCGGACTTGCAGCCGACCTGCAGTTGGCATCTGCCCTGCCATTGTGTGACCTTGTCGAATTTATCGGAGGCAGCCCCTACGTCGACGGGCTGCTCGAAGAGCCATTTTCGCTGGATACGGACGGGTATGTGACCATCTCCGACAGACCAGGCCTGGGCATCACATTGAGCTCCGAAAAAGTCGCACGCTACACGCCGGATCCCGAGCCACTGTTTCGTGTCGGGTAATCGCCTGCTTCATGAACCCCTCTCAAGAAGAGTGACACGTCAATGGAAAAGCAACGTCTTGCAGCACGCAGCGCCATCGTAACGGGTGCCGCCCGCGGAATCGGGCAAGCCATCGCTCGCCGGCTGGCCATGGAGGGGGCGAACGTTGTTGTCGCCGACATCGACATCAAGGAGGCGGAGGAAGTCGCCGCATCCTTGCGGGCATCGGGATTTGGCGCGAGAGCATGCGAGGTCGACATCGCGGAGACATCGGCACTGGAGAAGTTCGTCCGCGTCGTCACGGATGACGTCGGTTCCTGCGACATCCTCGTCAACAACGCCGCTGTGCTTGATGCATCAAAAACCAGCGAACTGACCATCGAGCGCTACCGAGACGTGATGCGGGTCAATCTGGACGGCGCGCTCGGTCTGACTCTAAAACTGTTGCCATTGCTGAAGCAGTCATCCTGTGCGCGCGTTGTCAACGTTGCCTCGATCATGGGGATCCGCGGCAGCAGGGATTCGATCCCCTACTCGACCGCTAAGGGTGGGCTGATAAACCTCACTCGGTGCCTCGCCTGCGATCTTGCCGACCAAGGGATTCTGGTCAACGCTATCGCACCCGGATTCGTCGATACGAGAATGGCGCTGCTTCCAGATGGCTCCGGCCATGAGCATGAGACCGACTGGTTTCAGGCAGTCTACATCAAGCACGGCCGTATCCCGATGCGGCGTGCAGGAACCGCGACGGAGATCGCCAACGCGGCCTATTTCCTTTGCTCAGACGACGCGAGCTATGTGACGGGCCAGGTACTGCTTGTCGATGGCGGCGCCTCGGCAACTTTCTGAAAAATGATGATCCCTGATGGAAGCGAGCCCTGGCGGCTCGACTGGAAGCATGGATCAT
>NZ_RZSB01000079.1:0-12971 GCF_004023285.1 Mesorhizobium sp. M2A.F.Ca.ET.067.02.1.1 | reverse complement strand
GAATGCGCGTGAGCGTGGGAATGCGCGTGAGCGTGCGCGCGGGAGCGCCCGCCTACAGCCTGTCGGCCGCCCATGCCGGCCATTCGCATGGCGGGCACTCCCGCGCGCACGCTCACGCGCATTCCCACGCTCACGCGCATTCCCATGCCGGCCATGCTCATGCGCACGCGCACGCCGCGCATTCCCATGCCCTCCACGTGCATGACGATCATGATCATGACCATACACATAGCCATGATCACGGCGCGCACGATCTCCATCATCACGACCATGCCGCGCACAGTCACAGTCATGAACATCAGCATCACGACCATGGCCCGGGCGAAGTCTGCGAGACCTGCGGCCATTCGCATGCGCCGGATCCGGCGATGCTGTCAGGCGACCGCTTCGACTGGAAGACCGCCTGGTCGGCGGTGGCCGCCGTGGGCATCCGCCCCTGCTCCGGCGCGCTGATCGTGCTGAGCTTCGCGCTGCTCAACGGACTGTGGCTGGGCGGGCTGCTGTCGGTGCTGGCGATGTCGATCGGCACCGCGATCACCGTCTCGGCACTGGCGACGATCGCCGTGCTGGCGAAGAACTGGGCCGTCTACTTCGCCGGCGACGGCCGCATCGGCAACCATATCCATTCCATCGTCGAGATCGGCGGCGCCGCCTTCATTTTCATCGTCGGCTTGCTGCTTCTGTCGGCCAGCCTGTCGGGCGGCGTCTGAAGTGCCGACGATGGAGGAAGGACGCGCGCGGCCGTCAATGTCAGGCTGGCCGATCCCGAAGCGGTCGCCGGACTGGCGGTAATCGCGTCTATGGCCTGAACAGCTTCGATGTCATCCGGTTGCGCGAGCGGAACAGCTGTCGGTATGCAACGCAATAATGGAGGGGGCGCCTTCGCGCGGCGTCCGGTCCAACTCAGAGCCAGCCCATGCGCACGGCGGCGGCAATTCTTTCATTATCGCCATTGGCCAGAAGGTCGATCAGCAGGCCGCGTATCGTTGCGAGTATACGGGTAGCCCGCGCCTCGGCCTCGGCTCGCGGGAGCTGCGTCTGGGTGTCGATCAGCAGGTCCAGCCAGTCCTGGGCCGCTTCCGCCGCGAATCCCGCCCACGGACCGGGCTTATGGCTGAAAGAAAGCAGGAACGCCTCATAGGTGAGCCTGACCATCGGACGTTGCTCGGGCGCGGACATCCATGCCCACAATCGCCCGGCGGTTTCTTCGAGGCCATGGCTTCGGCCCTCGGCCGCGAGCGCGACAGTCAGTTGCGCGATCTGTTCGGTGCGCGCCCGGACCAGCAGTTCGCGCAGCAGCTTCTCCTTACTGCCGAACAGATAGAGCAGCACACGGGGACTGGAGCCAATGGCGGCCGCCAGCGGGCGCAACGACAATCCATTGAGACCATGGTCGAGCACATAGGCATAGCTGGCATCGAGCAGTTCCGCCCGGCGGAGGGAGGGTTCGGCAGTCACTGCTTCATGCCCGGCCATCTTGCGCTCCTTTCATGCCCGCTGTAATACCTAACTGAAACGGTCGTTTCAGTCGAGGTATTCGATGGCGTGCAGCATGAGCTTCTCGCTTGCCGGCCGAACCGCCCTGGTGACAGGATCGGTGCGTGGGCTCGGGCTCGAGATGGCGCGCGGCCTGGCCGAAGCCGGCGCCCGCGTGATCCTGAACGGGCGCGAGCCCGCCACGCTCGAGGCAGCCATCGCCGGAATGCGGGACCAGGGCCTGGATGCGCATGGCGCGCCGTTCGACGTCACTCGGCGCGACGCCGCGCAGCAGGCGCTTGCCGGGCTGGGCGACATCGACATCCTCGTCAACAATGTCGGCCGTCGCGATCGCCGCGGCTTCGACGCCATGTCGCCGGAGGAATTCGGCGCCATGCTCGACGGCCACCTGGTTTCCGCCTATGCGATGAGCCAAACGGTCGCCCGTGCCTTGATCCGCCGCGGCGCGCCGGGCCGGATCATCAATGTTTCCTCCGTCATCGCGCAACTCGGCCGGGCCGGAGACGTCGCCTATCCCGCGGCCAAGGCCGGTATCGACGGCCTGACCCGGGCGCTCGCCGTCGAACTCGGCGGCCACGGGATCACCGTGAACGCCGTCGCCCCCGGAACCTTCGCGACCGAGGTGAATGCCGGCCTCGCCGAGGATCCGGATTGGGCGCGCTGGCTGAAGACACGCACGGCACTCGGCCGCTGGGGAAAGCCGGAGGAGATCGCCGGCATCGTGGTTTTTCTCGCCAGCGACGCGGCTTCCTTCGTCACTGGCCAGACAATCGCCGTGGACGGTGGCATCACCACGACATTTTGACAACGCAGGTGACTGGGCGTTCCTTCGCCTTCACTCCCTACGATCGAATTAATTGCAGAGAGGCGGGTAAAGGTTATCTCGGGAAAGCTGTGACCCCTTAGAGTTCACCTAAGCACCGTTTTGCCGAGCTCATCTTCGATATGAGCTTGGATGATCTCGTCGAAGTTCTTCTCGGCGGCAAAGCCGAGCTCCCGCGCCCGCCTTGCCTCGAACCGTGTCGGCCAGCCTTTGACGATTGCCCAGATGGTCTCGTCGGGTTGCTCGCGGATCCGCTTCGCGACTTCGGCGCCGGCAATGCGCTCCAGCGCCTCGATCTGCTCGCCGACGGTGACGGCGACTCCGGGCATGGTGAGGTTGCGACGCGGTCCGACCTTGTCGCCGTCGATTTCGGCCGCATGGATCAGGAAATTGACCGCCGAGCGCGGGCTGGCATGGGTGTGCAGCACTGAGCGCGGCACCGGCAGGATCGCCTCCTGCCCGGCGAGCGGCTCGCGGATGATGCCTGAGAAAAAGCTGGAGGCTGCCTTGTTCGGCTTGCCGGGGCGCACGCAGATCGTCGGCAGCCGGATGCCGATGCCGTCGAAAAAGCCGCGCCGCGTGTAGTCGGCGAGCAGCGCTTCGCTCATCTGCTTCTGCGTGCCGTATGAGGTGAGCGGCGTCGGATGGAACTCGTCCGGAATGACATCCGGAAAGGGCGCGCCGAAGACCGCGATCGACGAGGTGAACACGAGGCGCGGCGCGAAGGCCGCCAGCCGCACCGCGTCGAACAGCGCGCGCGTGCCGTCGAGATTGACCCGGTAGCCGAGATCGAAATTGGCTTCCGCTTCGCCCGAGACGATGCCCGCCAGGTGGAAGATCACGTCCGGGCGCGGAGCCACGAGGGCCGCCATGGCGCCGGGCGCGGATAGATCGCCGGTGTGGATCGAGACATCGACGCCTGTGAGCGCCGGCGGCTGCGGCGCCACGATGTCATGCAGGTCGAGCGCCGTGATCTTGCGCCCGCGCAAGGCGCTGTCCTTGGCCAGCCGCGCTATAAGCTTGCGGCCCACCATGCCGGCCGCGCCCGTGATCAGAATTCTCATCTTCAGAGACCTTTCTTGCGTTGGCTGCGTCCGCGCAGCCATAGGACGACGAACAGCCCGACCATGAAGACCACCGCGATGACGGCCGCCAGGATGGTCGATACCTTGCCCGCGGCCAGCATGATGGCTGGCAGGAAATAGGCGGCGAGACCGAACACGAGCAGTATCACAGCCGCGGCAATCGCCGCGTTGCGTGTGTCACGATCCATCAGCAGACTTTCCTGGCTTCGAGGCTGTTAGGCATAATCCTGATCAGTGATAGTGCCGGCGATCGGCAGGCGCGCCATGCGTATGGTCGCGATCACGGTGATGGCCATGCTCGTCATGACTGTCGGCGCATTGCCCGAATTCCGGTTCGACGGTGGCATGATCGATGCCGTGCTTGGCGGCAAGCCGTTTCTTGATGGCGCTCACCGCTACATGCGGATCGACGCCGTCATTCAAGCAGGCATGCAGCGTCGCCATGTTGGAGGTGCCGTCGAGCGACCAGACATGCATATGATGCACCTCGCGCACGCCCTTGACCGCGCCTTCGATGTCCTTGGCGATCACATCGCGATCGAGGCTTGCCGGCACGCCTTCGAGCAGGACATGCGCCGCCTCGCGCATCAGCGACCATGCCGTCGACAGGATGAGCAGCGACACTAGGACGGAGAGGATAGGATCGATCGGCGTCCAGCCGGTTGCCAGGATGATGAGGGCTGCCGCGATTGCCGCGGCGGAGCCGAGCAGGTCACCCAGCACATGCAGGATCGCGCCGCGCATGTTCAGGCTCTCGCGGTCGCCGCCATGCAGCACGAAGAAGGAGGCGATGTTGACCAGCAGGCCTGCCACCGCCACCACCAGCATCGGCCCGCCAAGCACGGGCGCCGGGTTCATCAGCCGCCCCCAGGCCTCGTAGACGATCCAGAGCGCGATGACGAAGATGGCGATGCCGTTGGTGTAGGCGACCAGCGTCTTCACCCGGCCGAAGCCATAGGTCAGACGGCCGGTGGCCGGGCGTCCGGCGAGATGGAAGGCATACCAGGCAAGACCGAGCGCGATCGAATCGGCAAGCATATGGCCGGCGTCCGCGAGCAGCGCCAGCGATCCGGTGAGCAGCCCGCCGAGCGCCTCGGCGACCATGAAGCCGCCGGTCAGGCAGGCCGCGATCAGCACCCGTTTCTTGTCGGTCGAGCCATGCACATGCCCAGCGCCGTGGCTATGACCGGCGGAACCGTGATCATGCGAACCGTGCGCCATCGTCAAACTCCTGTTACCCTCCGAAGTCGGCGCGAAAATCCTCAAGCCGCCGCTTCTGGCCGCCTTCGTCATCGAAGTTCGCTGGATCGAGCCAGCCTTCATAGGCCTTGCGCA
This sequence comes from Mesorhizobium sp. M2A.F.Ca.ET.067.02.1.1, assembly GCF_004023285.1. Lineage (NCBI taxonomy): Bacteria > Pseudomonadati > Pseudomonadota > Alphaproteobacteria > Hyphomicrobiales > Phyllobacteriaceae > Mesorhizobium > Mesorhizobium sp. M2A.F.Ca.ET.067.02.1.1. The sequence continues at coordinate 8,231 of NZ_RZSB01000079.1, read as the reverse complement.
AGGCCGGCCACTCCTTGTCGATGATCGAATACCACGCCGTATCGCGGTTTTCACCTTTGACCACAAGGTGCTGGCGGAAGATGCCTTCGAACTTGAAACCGAAGCGCTCGGCGGCGCGCTTCGAGGGCTCGTTGCGGTTGTTGCACTTCCACTCGTAGCGGCGATAGCCGAGATCGTCGAAGAGATATTTCGCAAACATGAACTGCGCCTCGGTCGCCGCCGGCTTGCGCGAGATCAGCGGACCCCAGTAGATGTTGCCGATTTCCCCGACGCCGTTGGCGGCGTCGATGCGCATCAGGGTCTGGCGCCCGGCGATCTTGCCACTCGCCTTGTCGATGACGGTGAAGAACAGCGGATCCTCGCTCGCTTCCGCCTTGTCGAGCCACGGCTGGAAGACGGCGCGTGTCTCCGGCGGGTAATCGGGCAGCCAGGCGAAACGTCCGCCGACATCCGAAACCGACGAGGCCTCGTAGAGGCCGTCGCCGTGCTTTGCCGCGCTCAGCGGCTCGAGCCTGACTGTGCGTCCCTCGATCGCCTTGCGTTCCGGCCGTGGGCGCGGCTGCCAATTCTTCAGATCTTCCGACACCGACCACTCCAATCCGTTGACTTTTCCCAGCGGACGGTCACAAAAACGCTCGCTCACAGAAAGAACCACAGGGACGGGAAAAATGCTCCACACGATCGCGGCCTTCGACCGCCTTGGCGAGGAAAATGCCTTCGCGGTGCTGGCCAGGGCCACCGCGCTTGCCCATCAGGGCCGCGACATCGTCAATCTCGGCATCGGCCAGCCCGACTTCAAGACGCCGCAGCACATCGTCGAGGCGGCGATCAAGGCGTTGCGCGACGGCCACCACGGCTACACGCCGGCAAACGGGCTGCTCGCCACCCGCGAGGCCGTCGTGCGCCGCACGCTGACCACCACCGGCGTCGAGGTGTCGCCTGAGAATGTGATGATCCTGCCCGGCGGCAAGCCGACCATGTTCGCCGCGATCCTGATGTTCGGTGAGGCCGGCACCGAGATTCTCTACCCCGATCCCGGCTTTCCGATCTACCGCTCCATGATCGAGTTCACCGGCGCAACGCCGGTGCCGGTGCCGATCCGCGAGGAGAACGGCTTTGCCTTCTCGGCCGACGAGACGCTGGCGCTGATCACGCCCCGGACCAGGCTGCTCATCCTCAACTCACCCGCCAATCCGACCGGCGGCGTCACGCCACGCGCCGAGATCGAGAAACTGGTCAAGGGGCTTGAGAAGCATCCTGAGGTCGCGATCATGTCCGACGAGATCTACGACGTCATGACCTATGACGGCGAGAAGCACTGCTCCCTGCTCAACTTCCCCGAAATCCGCGACAGGCTGATCGTGCTCAACGGCTGGTCGAAGACCTGGGCGATGACCGGCTGGCGCATGGGCTGGTCGATCTGGCCGAACGGCGACAAGGGCGCCCATCTCTACGACAAGGTGCGCAAGCTGGCCGTCAATTGCTGGTCCTGCGTCAACGCGCCGAGCCAGTTTGCCGGCATCGCCGCGATCGACGGCCCGCAGGACGATGTCGAGAAGATGATGCGCGCCTTCGACAACCGCAGGAAAATCGTCGTCGAGGGCCTGAACGCGCTCCCCGGCATCTCCTGTATCACGCCGAAGGGCGCCTTCTACGCCTTCCCCAACGTGTCGAAGACCGGCTGGAAGGCCAAGAAGCTTGCCTCGGCGCTGCTGGAGGATGCCGGCGTGGCGCTGATCGGCGGGCCCGATTTCGGCGTGCTCGGCGAAGGCTATATCCGGCTTTCCTACGCCAATTCCGAGGAGAACATCCTGCGCGCGCTGGAGCGGATCGAGGCGTTTCTGAAGAAGTGAGCTGTCAGGCGCTTATCCGCGCCCGACAAACGGCATCTTCGTCGCCATCACCGTCATGAACAGCACGTTGGCGTCGAGCGGCAGGCTGGCCATATGCAGCACCGCGTCGGCGACCCGCTGCACGTCCATCACCGCCTCGGCGGCGATCGAGCCATTGGCCTGCGGCACGCCGACCGTCATCGGCTGCGCCATCTCGGTCAGCGCATTGCCGATATCGATCTGGCCGCAGGCGATGTCGAAAGGCCGGCCGTCGAGCGCCAGCGTCTTGGTGAGCCCGGTGATGGCGTGCTTAGTCGCCGTATAGGGCACGGAACCCGGGCGCGGCGCATAGGCAGACACTGAGCCGTTGTTGATGATGCGGCCGCCCATCGGCTTCTGCCTCCGCATCGCGCCGAAGGCGGCGCGCGCGCACAGGAACGCGCCGGTGAGGTTGACGCCGACGACATCGTTCCAGACCTCGACCGGGATCTCGTCGATCAGCGTCGACTTGTAGCCCATGCCGGCATTGTTGAAGAGCAGGTCGACGCGGCCGAAGGCCTCGAGCACAGTCTCGAACATGTCATCGACTTCCGCCGCCTTGCTGATGTCGCAGGCGACGGCCAATGCCTTGGCTTGCGTCTTGCCCGCATCGGCGATCGCCTCCTCCAGCACCGTCTTGCGCCGGCCGCAGAACACCGTGTTCCAGCCAGCCTGGAGCAGTGCGGTGGCGACGCTCTTGCCGATGCCGGTGCCGGCTCCGGTAACGATGGCGGTCTTCTCTGCTATGGCGGTCATCGTCGTCCTCCCGGTCATGCTCGGAAAGACGTGGCATCGCAAATGCCGGGGATCATGGCAAGCCGCTCTTGGCGACAAACAAGAGGCCAACAAAAAGGGCGGCCATTGGCGACCGCCCCGATCTGAACCGCGCTTGGGAGGAGGAAAAGCCGGTCCGACTGATTAGAATGATGCGCTTGCTTGGTTAACGAGAGACTAACGACCGGCAAGGCGTCGCCGGATGGCGTTTACCACACCGCTTCACCAAGGCGAGCTAGGCGCGCTGCCGGCCGGCACCTTTGCCGCCGAGACAGTCGCCTCGACATGATCGACCAGGGCATCCGGCAGGCCGAGCCGGCCGGCGAGCAGGTCGAGATAGCCGCGCTCGGCGCGCGTGTCGGGATCGATGGTCAGACGCGAGGCGGTGTAGAGTTCCAGCTTCTGCGCATCGGTCTTGGCGCCGGCCACCAGCGTGTCGAGATCGAGCGGGCTTTCGAGCTCGGCAAGCAGGAATTTCTCCGCTTCCGCGCCGATGCCGGCGAGCTTGAGCTTGTCGGCGATCTTCTTGCGCTCTTCGTCGTCGATATGGCCATCGGCCTTCGCCGCCGAGATCATCGCCCGGACCAGCGTCAGCGTGAACTCGGCCTCGCCTTGCGGCGCCTGCGCGGGATCGAAAGCGGTATCGGCCGGCGGCGGCAGCAGTTCAGGCTCGCCGGACGCGGGCGGCTGCGCCGGCTCGTTGCCGGCCTTGTAATTCTGATAGGCCTTGTAGGCGAGGCCGCCGATCGCCGCCAGGCCGCCGAGCTTGATGGCCGCGCCCGTCACCTGCCGTCCAGTGCCGGTGCCGAGCAGCACGGCGGCAAGCGTGCCGGCAGCCAGCGGATTGTCCTTCGCCATCTGCACCGCCTGCCCCGCCTTGTCGCGAACGGTCGAGCCCGTGCCGGGAATTTGCGAGCCGAGAAGGTCGTCGAGCAGCTTCTTGGGGTCGAGCATCAATGCCTCCAGAATTGGCCCGGCCGAATGCGCGCGGGCAAGGTTCGGACCGGCAAGAGGTAGGCTCCGCGCTTTGACATTACAATGACGGAGCAGGTTTTGCGCGTGAGGCTAGCTGCCGATATGACGCTTGCCGCCGCGCGCCTGCGCAAGTTCGACCTGACGGTGACGTTCGGCATAGCGCTCACGGTCCACATCGGACCGCGTTTCGAAACAATGCTGGCATGAAACGCCGATTGCGTATTTCGGCGACAGCCGGTCCTCGACCGTCAGCGGATGCCGGCAGGCGCGGCAGAGCTCCGCCTCGCCCTCGGTCAGGCCATGCGAGACGGACACCCGCTCGTCGAAGACGAAACATTCGCCCTGCCAGAGGCTCTCTTCCGCCGACACCTCTTCGAGGTATTTCAGGATGCCGCCCTTGAGATGAAAGACGTTCTTGAGGCCGAGCGACTTCACATAGGCCGTCGCCTTCTCGCAGCGAATGCCGCCGGTGCAGAACATCGCCACCTTGCGGCCTTCAAGCTCTTCACGGTGCCCTTCCACCCAGGTCGGAAACTCGCGGAAGCTGGAGGTCTTTGGGTCGACCGCGCCCTTGAAGGTGCCGAGCGAGACTTCATAGGCGTTGCGCGTGTCGATGACGACGGTGTCGGCGTCCGATATCAGCGCGTTCCAGTCGGCCGGCGCGACATAGGTGTCGGCGCTGGTTGCCGGATCGATATCCTCGACGCCCATGGTGACGATCTCGCGCTTCAGCCGCACCTTCATGCGGTGGAACGGCATCTCGGCGGCGCTGCTGTATTTGACTTCCAGCCCGGCAAGGCCTTCGATGGCCTGCAGATGGTCCACAAGCGCCGTAATCGCTTCCTCGCTGCCGGCAATGGTGCCGTTGATGCCTTCATGCGCCAGAAGCAGCGTGCCCTTGATACCGCGCCCGCAACAGAAGGCGGCGAGCGGTGCGCGCAGGGTCTCGTATCCGTCGAGCCGCGCGAATTTGTAAAGCGCGGCGACCTGGATGGGCTGAATTTCCTTGGTTGTCGTCATGGCCATGCCACTAGACTGTGGTCAAAGCGGTTTCAAGGCAAAGGAGTTCAAGCGGCGCACGATCCGCCGCGCGGCATCGCGACACGCCGGGCTTCGTGGACTTGGGCGGACCCTTCTGCTAATCGGTTTAAAACATGGAAACGGAGACCAGCACATGACCAGCAAGACCGAAAAGCTCCTGTCGCTCCTCAACGGTCAGCCGGTCATCCCGGTGCTCAAGATCGCCAATGTCGCCGATGCCGTGCCGCTCGCTCGTGCTTTGTCGCGCGGCGGTTTGCGGGCCATCGAGATCACGCTGCGCACCGCCGACGCGCTGGAGGCGATCCGGCGCGTCGCGGCCGAAGTCGAGGACGCGATTGTCGGCGCCGGCACCATTCTAGATGCCAGGCAGTTCGACGAAGCGGCCGCCGCCGGCTCGACATTCATCGTCAGCCCCGGCATCACCAGCCAGCTTCTCGAGGCGGCCAAGGACAGCCCCGTGCCGCTGCTGCCCGGCGCCATCACGCCTGGCGAGATCATGGCCGCGCGCGAGGCCGGCCTGCGCTTCCTGAAATTCTTCCCGGCCGAGCAGTCGGGCGGCATCGCCTCGCTGAAGGCTTTCGCCTCGCCGCTGGCGGACGTGAAATTCTGCCCGACCGGCGGCATAACGGCCAGGAACGCCGCCGACTATCTGAGCCTGCCCAACGTCATCTGCGTCGGCGGCTCGTGGGTGGCGCCCGACGATCTCATCAAGGCCGGCAAGTGGGACGAGATCGAAGCGCTGGCGCGTGAAGCGAGCAAGCTAAAAAAGTAGTCATCGCTTTCATTAGGGCAGAGGGCCGTTCTCATCGAAATAGCCGCCCGTCGGTCCGCCCGGCTCCAGCGTCGCCAGCCGCACGATGATCTCGGCCGCCTGCTGCACCGTGCGGCCGCCTCTGTGGCCGTTAAGGTCCGTCGCGGTGTAGCCGGGAGCGGCTGCGTTGACCATGATGCCGTGCGGCGCGAGTTCCCTGGCGAAGGCGAGCGTAACGGCGTTGAGCGCGGTCTTCGAGCTGCCATAGCCCATGACATTGGGTGACTGGCTGCCGGCCGCGCGCGCCAGCGATCCGAGATAGCTGCTCACCATGACGATGCGGGAAGCTGGCGATGCCAGGAGCAGCGGCAGGAATGCCTGGGTGACCCGCACCGGCCCGAAAACGTTGACGTCATAGGTGGCCTTCATGTCCGCGACATTTTCCTGGCTTGGCGGCCGCTGGTAGCGGCCGTCCGCGTCGAGCGCGTCGACATATCCGGGAGCGATGCCGGCATTATTGACCAGCACGTCCAGGCCGGGCGTCCGCGCCGTGACGGCTTTGGCCGCGGCTGCCACGCTGTCGTCGCTGGCGACATCGAGCGCGAGCCACTCGACGTCAAACCCCTCATCACGCAATGCCTGCGCCGCAGTCTCGCCACGCTCGGCGTCGCGCGCGCCTCCAGTGCCGCCAGCCGCCGGACGGTCTCACGGCCGATGCCCTTGTTGGCGCCGGTCACCAGCGCGTTCTTTCTCGTCGTCATGTCCATGTCTCCTTCGATGACCCAGAGATGACGTGAACCGGCTCGCTTCGCGCGCCAAAAGCTCTCAGCCTCTTGCCTAATCCTCTCAGGTGCGCGTCTTCGCGTCACCAAGGTTCGTGTCTTCGCGGGCGCGTCAGCACCTCGCTTGGTTGCTTGGCCGCGATGGATCGGCAATGCTGGAACGATGAGTGACATATTGCAGGAATTGATCGCCATGGCCGGGCGTCATGCGCGGGGGCGGCGGACGAAGACGGCCATTCCGCGCGTCACTATCGGTCGCAGCGAGCTTCCGACGCCGCCGCTGCCCGAGCTCTGCCAGCCGACCGCGCTTCTGGTCCTGCAGGGGACCAAAACGGTGCTGATCGGTGACCGCACGCTTGCCTACAGCGCCGGCAGCTATTTCGTCTACGCGGTGGAGGCGCCCGCCACCAGCCAGCTGATCGAGGCGAGCAGCGCCTGTCCCTACATGGCTCTCGCCTTCGCCATCGATATCGAGCTGATCGCCGGCCTGCTTATCGATCATCGGGTGGCGATCGACGGCGACAGCTTCGTCACCAATACGGCCGATGATGACTTGCTCGACGCCTGGCGACGGATGCTGCGGCTGCTCGATCGGCCGGAAGAGATTCCGGTGCTGGCGCCCATGCTCGAACACGAGATCGCATTCCGCCTGCTGCAAGGCCCGCAGGGCGAAAAGCTGCGCCAGCTCGCGCGCGCCGATGGCCGCCTGTCGCAGATCCGCCGCGCCACCGCCTGAATCCGAGCGCATTACAACGAGCCTATCGATGTGACGCAGCTGGCCGAGCTGTCGCATATGAGCAACGCCGCCTTTCATCGCCACTTCAAGGCGGCGACCGCGATGAGCCCGATCCAGTATCAGAAGCAGCTCCGCCTTTTGGAAGCCCGCCACCTGCTGATTGCCCAACCGGGCGGCGCGGCGCAGGTTGCTTTCACCGTCGGCTACGAAAGCGCCTCCCAGTTCAGCCGCGAATATGCGCGCCAGTTCGGACTGCCTCCGGCGCGCGACGCCGCGCGGCTTCTGGCCAACGGCGAGGCGGCCGCGCTGGAAGTCGACTGAACATAAAAACCGGCCGGCTGAGCGCCCACCTCCTCACGAGAAATTCAAGCCGATGCAGCTTGCGCAATGCCAGATAACGCCAATCGAGGACTGGTTCCCGCTCATGGATTCGAACCACGATTCACGCCTTCAAAGGGCGCTGTCCTACCACCAGACGAAGCGGGAAGACCGGGCGATCAAAACATCTTTCAGGGATGAAAACAAAAAACCGCGTTGTCCTCCAACGCGGCTTCTCCGGTATCTGGCGGGATCGCTATTTCGTCTGGAAACGGGCGACCGACAGGAACTTGACCGCGTTGCCGCTGAAACGGCTGGCATCTTGCATCCCGCCATCCGTTTGGAAGCCGGCGGTGTACACTTCGCTCGGCGGCGTATGCACGATGTTGTAGGCATAACGCGGCGCCGTCGTCGGATCGGAAACCGAAGCGATGTTCACGCCGCTGCCGAGCGCCCACCGCGCGGCCTGCGGCGCTGCCGCCACCACCATGGCCTTCGGTCCCGGCTTGAGGTCGCGGGACGAAGCTCTGCCTTCCTTGGCCGTCGTCTTCACGCCGGCGCCGATCGCCTTCGTGGGATCGCTGCCTGCCGGAAGGGCGGCAATGGCTTGGCGTGGCGAGGCAGCATCGGCCCCCGACGGATAGTTGAACGCCGAGCGCGGCTCGGGCTCGGTCAGCGACGCAAGCTGGTATTCGGCGCCGGCACCGCCGGCCTCGACGGTCGCGTTGGCCTGTTCGAGAACGGCCTTGACCTCATCCTGCTTGCCGGGCTGCGGCCGGGCGGTCGGCAGCACGGAGAACGCGTCGGTCGCGCTCTTGTCCTGCGAAGCCGTTTCGGCGAGCGCCAGAAGCAGGTTGTTATCCTTCGACGCCAATTCGGCCGGCGTCGAGCGATCGGGGCGCCAGGTCGGAAGCGGGATGTTGTTGACGGCCACCTGCGCCGGATCGGTGCCAGCGGCCTCGGCCGCACTGGCAGCGCCGAAC
>NZ_RZSB01000799.1:0-2653 GCF_004023285.1 Mesorhizobium sp. M2A.F.Ca.ET.067.02.1.1 | reverse complement strand
TCATCATGCCGCGCGCCCGCATATACTCCTGGAAGCGCAGCGCCTGGGCGACGATCTCGAGGTCGGCGACGTCGCCGATGCGGACGAGGAAGATTGGGAAATCGCCGGAGATGCTGGTCGGCCACAGGCTCGACTGGCGGCCGAGGCCCGAGGCGATGGATTCCGCCGGCAGGCGCAGGAACGGATCGGGATAGATCAGGTAGCGGGCGAGCTTCTGCACATTGGCGGCGTCGGTGAGGCTGAGGCCCAGATGGCGCGTCTGCACCTGGCTGCGCGTCCAGGCAAGCATCGCCTGGCGTGCGAAGCTCTCCTGATGGTCGAGCCGGGCGATCGCCTCGTCGAGCTCGGCGCGATTGGCGCCTACGGCGGTCCAGAAGGTCAGCGAGATCTTCTTGTTGGCCGGCACGCGGACCTGGCGGCGCAGCGCCGCCACCGGGTCCAGCGTGAAGCCCTGGCTGCCGGTAAGCCGGACGCCGGGGTCGAAGGCGACGGCATCGGCGATGGTGCGGCCGCGGCCGATGAAGGCGCGCCGGTCGGTTTCGGCCTCGGCATCGCGCGACGGGCCCGACGGGTCGGTGACGAAATGCACCATGGTGAGGTCGGGATCGTTCTTATCGCGCTTGCGCCTGGTGGCGAAGATTGCGCCGTTGTTCGGCGCGATCTCAGTCTCGACGAACATCTTGGAGAAGGCCGGATGCGCGTTGTCCGAGGCCTCGTTGCCCAGCACCAGCTCGGCGAAGGAGGTCACCTCGATATGCCGGTCGGTGGCACCGTCATTGAAGAGGGTGATGCGGCGGCCTTCGCCATTGCCCTCGGAAATGACGATGCACTCGACCTCGGAACGCAGCGAGCCGACGGACTTGGTGAAGCTCGCCTTGTCGTCGCCGAACAGCGTCTGGACGCGTTCGCCCTGGGCGCGCTTCGGCTCGGCGGTGGCGGACCACCAGTCGCCCGTCGTGGTGTCGCGCAGGAAGATATAGGAGCCAAGGCGATCCTCGCTCGGATCCGGCTGCCAACGGGTGACGGCAAGCTCGCCGAAGCGGCTGTAGCCGGAGCCGGTCGCGGTGACCATGACCGAATAGCGGCCGTTGGACATGACGTTGGTCGCCCGCAGCGCCTTGATGGGATCGAGGATGACGCGGCTGTCCGGGCTCTCCGTCTCGGTCTCGTCCTTGGATCGCTCGTCGGCTTCCGTCCTGACGGTCGCGGTCGGAATGTCGCGCGGCGCCTTCTCCTGCAGGAGAAGCTCGGCCGACTCGATCACCGGATCGCTGTGGAAACGCTCGCGCAGCCGGCCCTCGAAAATGGCGTCGGCGACAGCGGCAATCGACATGCCGGAATGGTGCGCCATATAGTTCTGCACCACGGCGTGGTCGGTGCCTTCAGGCACGCGCTGCGGCGTGAAATCGACCGCGTCGTAGAAACCGTGGCGGCCAAGCGCGCCGATCGAGCGCAACCGCTGCAGGTTCTGCACCGCCTCGCGCGGGCTGAACTGCGCCGCGAGAATCGTCGCATAGGGCGCGATCACGGTGTTCTGGCCAAGGCCGCGCTTCAGGCCGAGGCCGGGCACGCCGAAATTGGTGTACTGATAGGTGAGCTCGCGGTCGCGGGCGTTATAGGCCGCTTCCGAAATGCCCCAGGGCACGTTCTTGGAACGCGCATATTGGATCTGGCGCTTGATGATGAGCTTGCTGGTCTGGTTGAGGATCGAGCCCTGCGGCTCCTTCATCACCAGAGGCGGCATCAGATACTCGAACATCGAGCCCGACCAGGACATCAGCGCGCCCTGGAAGCCGATCTCGACGATCGGGCGTCCGAGACGGAACCAATGCTCGGTCGGCAGGTCGCCCTTGGCGATGGCGAACAGGCTCGTCAACCGCGCCTCGGAGGCGAGAAGGTCGTAGCAGCTTTCGTCGAGCTGGCGGTCCTCGACGCGGTAGCCGATCGAGAGCAGCTTGCGCTCCTGGCGCATCAGGAAGGAGAAATCCATCTCGAAGGCGTAGCGGCGGCAGCGCTCGCGCAGAGCGAGCAACTTGGCGCGCAGAGCGGCGACGGCGCTCTCGTCATTGTGCGAATCGTGCACATGCGCCTCGCAGGTCGCTTCCAGCCTGGCCGCCCAGTCGGCGATGACATCGCTCTTGGGCGAGGCCGCCTCGGTGTGGATCGCGGTGGCGAGCTTGCGGATCTCGCCGGCGAGCACGGCAAGGTTGATGGTGCGGATGGAGGCCATCTCCGGCTGCGCCTTGATGGTCGCAACCGCGCGGCGCATGCCATCGAGACGGTCGGCCAGGCGCTGGCGCAGCGGCCGCAGCTGCCGGCGGTCGTCCGGCAGCTCTTCCAGGCTTTCGTCGAGGATGGTGACGGTGTCGATGATGCCTTCGAAATCGCCCTGCAGATGCACGGACGGCGCTTCGGCCCATTCGGCGCAGGAGGCGGCAACCGCGACCAGATGTCCGGCGAGATTGCCGCTGTCGACCGCCGAGATGTAAAGCGGATAGAGCGGCTTCAGCGTCGTCGTGTCATACCAGTTGTAGAGATGGCCGCGGTCGCGCGGCATGTTCTCGATGGTCGTCATCGTGGCGTCGATGCGGGTGATGGCATCCGACAGGCTGATCCAGCCGAAATCGCGCGCCGACACCACTGAGAGCAGATA
>NZ_RZSB01000798.1:0-2654 GCF_004023285.1 Mesorhizobium sp. M2A.F.Ca.ET.067.02.1.1 | reverse complement strand
CTCCTATTCCGTCGCGACGACGCGGCCGCTGCAGGACATCGCCGAGCCCGCCAAATACAAGCAGCTCTCGCTCGGGGCGCAGAACCTCTACATGAAGCCCGCCGACGAGACCGACAGCCCGGCGACGATCCAGGAATTCACCGCCGCGCTGCGGGAGCGCAAGGCGGCGACGGGCCTCTACAGCGAAAATGTCGGCGGCGTGCAGTTCCTGTCGCAGAACCTGTTTCGCGCCACGGTGAGGCTCGCGCCGAACGTGCCAGTCGGCACCCACAAAGCGCGCGCCTTCCTGTTCAAGAGCGGCATGTTCGTCAAGGAAAGCTCGGCCCAGCTCGAAATCCGCAAGTCCGGTTTCGAGCAGTCGGTCTTTCGCGTCGCGCATGACTATTCCTTCCTCTACGGCGTGTTCGCCATATCGCTCGCCATGCTGACCGGCTGGCTGGGCCGCATCATCTTCCGCAAGGATTAAAGACCAAAAGGGTTTCCCTCCGGGCGATCATGCGATAAACCGCCGCCTCCCAGCCCAAGGGGTAAACAAGCACAATCTATTTGGCAGAGCGGTCCGGCCATCCGGACGACGGCGCGCTTGGCGTCCCTGCCACAAGGCAACGACAGGAGGCTGCGATGCAATCAGCATTCGGCGGCATCGATTTCGGCACGTCCAATTCCACCGTGGGGGTGATCCGCGACGGCCGGGCGCGACTGGTGGCGCTGGAGGGCGAGCAACCCACTCTGCCGAGCGCCGTGTTCTTCAACTTCGAGGACGGCTACACTTATTTCGGCCGCCGCGCGATCAGCGACTATACCGATAGCATCGAAGGCCGGCTGATGCGCTCTCTGAAGAGCGTGCTCGGCAGCTCGCTCGCCAATGAGAAGACCCGCATCAAGGCGCGCCAGATCGGCTTCATCGACATTATCGGCATGTTCGTCGGCCATCTGAAGAAGCGGCTCGAAGAAGACGCCGGCGGTCCGGTCGAGAACGTGGTGCTCGGCCGGCCCGTGCAGTTCGTCGACGAGGACACGGCCGCCGATGCGAAGGCGCAGGGCGAATTGGAGAAGGCCGCGCGCGCGCAAGGCTTCAAGTACATCGCCTTCCAGTTCGAGCCGATCGCGGCGGCGCTCGACTACGAGCAGAAGGTCACCCGCGAAGAGCTGGCTCTGATCGTCGACATGGGCGGCGGCACATCCGACTTCTCGATTGTGCGGGTCTCGCCGGAGCGCGCCCGCTCGACCGACCGCAAGGCGGACATCCTAGCCAATCGCGGCATCCATATCGGCGGCACCGATTTCGACCGCCTGCTCAGCATCGCCCATGTCATGCCCGAGCTCGGCTATCTGACGCGGACCAAGGACCACAAGCGCAACCTGCCCGCAGCCTATTTCATCGACTTGGCAACCTGGCAGCGCATCAACCTCGTCTACACCGCCAAGGCGATGTCGGACCTGCGACAGATCCGCTACGAGGCCGAGGGCGCCGACCTCGTCGACCGCTTCATCCATGTCGTCGAGCATCGCTATGGCCATGCGATGGCGGGCCTGGTCGAAAGGGCCAAGATCGCGCTGACCGACCAGCCCTCGGCCGAGGTGAAGGTGTCGCTGCCCGGCGCGCGCTTTGCGGCCGAGATCACGCGCGCGGGCCTCGAGGAGACCATTGCGAACGACATCGAACGCGTGTCCGCGACGGTCAAGCAGACCATCGCCGACGCCGGCGTCGATGCCTCCGCCATCACTGCGGTGTTCCTCACCGGCGGCTCGACCGCGATCCCGCTGGCGAAGCGGGCGATCCTGTCGCTGGTGCCGCAGGCCTCCGTCATCGAAGGCGATATGTTCGGCTCGGTCGGCCTCGGTCTCGCGCTCGACGCGCAGCGCAAATACGCCTGACTATTCCGCGCTTGCCAGCGCGTCCGCTTTCCCGGTGAGGTGCGCCTTCAGCGCCATCTGGGCGAGGCTCGCCTGACGGTCGCGGTGCGTGATCATGGCGAAGTCGCGCTTCGGCAGTTCGACCGGCACGGCCCTGAGGCTGCCCTCGGCCAGGGAGCGCGCGACCACCAGCTCCGAGATGATCGTGGCGCCCGCGCCGGCCTCGACCGCCTGACGCACGGCCTCGTTGCTCGGCAGGACCAGGAAAATCTGCAGCTCCGCCGGCGGAACGCCCTGACCATGCGCGAAATCCTCCAGCGCCTCGCGCGTGCCCGACCCGCCTTCCCTGATGATCCAGCGCAGCGCCCTGATGTCGAGATTTCCCGCCCGCGTCATCGGAATCTCGGGATGTGAGCGCGCCACCACCAGCATCATGCGGTCCTCGTCGACCGTGGCGCGGCGCAGGATGTCGGACTCGGTGCGGCCCTCGACCAGGCCGAAATCGGCGCGGCCGTCCAGCACATTGGTCTCGACCTGCCTGGTGTTGCCGATCGTCACGCTCAGCTTCACAGCGGGATAGGCCTCGTGGAAGGCAGCCAGGCGACGCGGCAGCCAGTAGCTGGCGATGGTCTGGCTGGCCGCGATCGACAGGCTGCCGGCGACGGTCTGCGAGACATCCTCCAGCACGCCACGAGCAGCCGCGGCGCGATCCAGGACCGCCTTCGCCTCCGGCAGGAAGCGATGACCGGTCTCTGCCAGTTCAATGTTGCGGCCGACCCGGTTGAACAGGCGCACGT
>NZ_RZSB01000797.1:0-2656 GCF_004023285.1 Mesorhizobium sp. M2A.F.Ca.ET.067.02.1.1 | reverse complement strand
GTCATTGCACCTCACGCCGTTGTCGGCCGCTCCTGCCAGATCGGTCGCGACGGGTTCATCGGCCCGGGAGCCAGCATCCAATATGCGCTTGTGGGCAATCGCGTCATCATCCATGGCGGCGCAAGGATTGGCCAGGACGGTTTCGGCTTCGTGGGCGGCGCCAAGGGACCTGAACGTGTGCCGCAGATCGGCCGCGTCATCATCCAGGACGACGTCGAGATCGGTTCCAATTCGACCGTCGACCGCGGTGCGATGTCCGATACCATCATCGGCCAGGGCACAAAGATCGACAATCTGGTGCAGATCGCCCACAATGTTCGCATCGGCCGCAATTGCATTATAGCGGGCCTTTCGGGTATTTCCGGTTCCGTCGTCGTCGGCGACAACGTCACCATGGGTGGCGGTGTCGGCCTCGCCGATCATCTGACCATCGGGCCGGGAGCCAAGCTTGCTGCGAGAAGTGGATTCATGAACAACGTGCCGGCAGGCGAGGTCTGGGGAGGCTACCCGGCGCAGCCCATGGCGGAAGCCATGCGCGAGATAGCGATGCTGCGCAGGATGGCCAGAACGCGCAAGCAAGGCGACGGAAATGGCTGACATGGTGGCAACGACACTCGAGGCGGTTGACATCATGGGGCTCATGAAGCTCCTGCCGCACCGCTATCCGTTCCTGCTGATCGACCGTATCGTCGATATAGACGGCGACGAGTCCGCGGTCGGCATCAAGAACGTGACCATCAACGAGCCGCATTTCCAGGGCCATTTTCCGCAACAGCCGGTCATGCCCGGGGTGCTGATCATCGAGGCGATGGCCCAGACCGCCGGCGCGATCTGCATTCGCAGCCTCAACACGGAAAAGCCCTCGCTGGTTTATTTCATGACCATCGACAACGCGAAATTCCGCAAACCCGTGGTTCCGGGCGATCAGCTCAGGATCCACGTCAAGAAGATCAAGAAACGCGGCAACCTGCTGAAATTCGCCTGCGAGGCGATGGTTGACGGCGCGAAAGCCGCCGAAGCCGAGGTTTCGGCCATGATGGTTACCGGCTGACGGTTCGAAATGCTCATGAAAGTCGAGACATCTATCCATCCTTCCTCGGTCGTCGAAGAAGGAGCCCGGCTCGGCAAAGGTGTCCGCATCGGACCCTTTTGCCATATCAGCGCCGATTCAATCATCGGCGACCGCGTCGAGCTGGTCAGCCATGTGTCGGTGATGGGCGCAACAACCATCGGAGCCGGAACAAAGGTCTATCCGATGGCGACGCTCGGCGCGCCGCCGCAGAACACCAAGCACAAGGGCGGACGCACCACCTTGGTCGTCGGTGAGAACTGCACCATCCGTGAAGGCGTCACGATGCATGTCGGCACCGATTCCAGCCGCGGCGAGACGAGTGTCGGCGACAACGGCAATTTCCTTGCCTATGCCCACATCGCTCATGATTGCGTCGTCGGCAAGAACGCGACCTTCGCCAATGGCGCGACGCTTGGTGGCCATTGCGAGATAGGCGACAATGTCTATATCGGTGGGCTGACCGCCGTTCACCAGTTCGTGCGCATTGGCGACAACGCCTTCATCGGCGGCTGCTCGGCGGTTGTCGGCGATATCATCCCCTATGCGATCGCCGCCGGCAATCGCGCCAAGCTGCGCGGCCTGAACATCATCGGGCTCAAGCGCTCCGGCCTGCCGCGCTCGGAAATCTACCTGCTGCGCAAGGTTTATCGGTCGATTTTCGACCGTTCCCGCAGCGTCGCGGAGAATATCGATCTCGCCAGGGCGGAATTCGGCTCCTCGTCTCCTGCCGCCACGAAGATGATCGACTTCATCGCCAGCGGCGGCAAGCGGCACTATGCGGTCCCGCCGCTGAAGGGTGGCGGCGACGATGACAGCGGCGATGACGAGGCCTGAGCGCGCCGCATCAGGGTTCCAACTCGCGCCGGGCTCGAAGGTCGGCATCATTGCCGGCGGTGGGAGCCTGCCCGTCGAAGTGGCGGAGGGCCTGGTCAAGCACGGTTTTGTGCCCTTCATCATCATCGCCGCCGGTGAGGTCGACCGCGAGGCCGACTTTGCGGCCTACGATCAGGAAAAACTTGCGCTGGAGGACATCGGCCTGCTGTTTCCGTTGCTGAGGCGGCAGGGCATCACCCACCTCGTCCTTGCCGGCGAGATCAAACGCAGGCCGCGGTTGAGCAAGATAAGGCCGACACTTGGTCTGCTGGCGATAATTCCCTCTGTGGTCAGAGCTTTGCGACGCGGCGATGATGGCCTGTTGAAGATATTGACCCGAGCCCTCGAAACGCGAGGCGTCAAGGTCGTCGGCGCGCACGAGGTCGTTCCGGAACTGACGGCGAGCGAAGGCACATTGACGGCGGCCGGACCAAACCAGTCCGACTGGCGCGACATCGAGGCCGCTCGCAAGGCGGCCAAGGCCATCGGCGCACTCGATATCGGCCAGGCGGCGATTGCGATCGGAGGTCGCGCCGTGGCGCTGGAAGGCATTGAGGGCACAGCCGGTCTGCTCGACAGAATGCAGGATTTGCGCGGTCATGGCAGGCTGGCCGGCAAGGCGCGCGGCGTGCTGGTCAAATGCGCCAAGCCGGGTCAGGAATTGCGGGCCGACTTGCCCACCATTGGCCCGCAGACGGTCGAGGCCGCTCA
>NZ_RZSB01000796.1:0-2657 GCF_004023285.1 Mesorhizobium sp. M2A.F.Ca.ET.067.02.1.1 | reverse complement strand
ATCTTCTCGAGCGAGGCGTTGTTCGGCAGGAAAATGGTGGCCGGCACCTGTGCCATGAAGCCGGCGCGGGCCGTGGCGATGCCGTGATTTCCCCCTGATGCGGTGACGATGCCATGAGCGATGTCGGCAGCATCGAGCGCCAGCAGCCGGTTCGTGGCGCCCCGCGCCTTGAACGAGCCCGTGACCTGCAGCAGCTCAAGCTTCAAAGCAAGCCGATAGCCTTCGCCAACTCCCGACTCGAGATTGGTCGCCTCGACCACCGGCGTGCGGCGGACATTGCCCCTGATGCGCTCGGCCGCGGCCCGGATGTCGTTCAGCTCGACGATCATGCGATCGCTCCCTCATAGGGCGCGGCCACCGTCACGCAGCAATTACCGACGCCGACCGGCCAGGCTGCCGACGACTATAGACCATCCCGTCGGCGGCGTAGAGCACCATCGAAAGCATCACGCTAAATCGCGTCGATCGGTTCTGGCGAAGCGGTGCCACGGCGCATCTTCCGGTTGAGGCGTGAAGAGAGTTTGCAGACAAGAGGGCCGCAGGTTAGCGTTGATCCATGTTCATTTCCGCATAGGGCAATGATGAGATGACACCCCGAACCAAGTACGCGCGAAGCGGGGAGGTGGCCATCGCCTATCAGGTCTGGGGGAGTGGCCCAATAGACCTTGTTTGGGCACCGGGAACGGCATCCCACCTCGATCTGGAATGGGAAATGCCACTGCGCGCTCTGTTTTTCGAGAAGCTCGGGGCGTTCTGCCGGGTCATCAAGTTCGACAAGCGTGGAACCGGGCTGTCCGATCGCCCAATCCGAATGGCGACTCTTGAGGAACGGACCGACGACATCCGGGCCGTGATGGATGCCGAGAAGGTTGAGCGTGCCAGTCTTTTCGGTGTTTCCGAGGGGGGCTCGATGACAAGTTTGTTTGCTGCCTTGAACCCGGACCGCGTGAGATCGCTAATCGTCTGGGGCACGCAAGCTCGTTGGTGCGCTTCAGAAGACCACCCATGGGGTTTGTCGTCCGAGGCGTATGATCAGCTTATCAAGGATGTGGCTGAGAACGGCCCCTCAGACGAGTACATCCGTGGAGCAGGGGTCGGGCTGGGGCGTAGTGTCGATCAAACGGTGGTCGATGCCCAAGCGCGTGTTATGAGGGCCGCCGCGAGCCCGTCCGCATATGCGGCCTACGAAGCGATGAATCGGGACATCGATATCCGGAATATCCTTCCTGCGATCTCAATGCCAACGCTAGTCATGATCCGTTCCCACGATCCGGTTGCATCGGCTGAAGCCGCGCGCGACATGGCGCGGCGCATACCTCAAGCAGAAATGAGGGAGTATCCCGGAGACATACACACCTTCGTCGCCAAGGACATGGATACGATCCTGGCCGACATTCAGTCGTTTTTGACCGGTGTGACGCCGGAGGTTACGCCTGACCGAAAGCTAGCCGCGATACTGTTCCTCGACATCGTGTCATCAACGGACCATCTAGCGAGGGACGGGGATCAAGCATGGAGCAATACGCTAACCTCCTATTACAACGTCGTACGCAAGGAAATCGCACGCTACCGCGGCGAGGAGTTTTCGGTTGCCGGTGATGGTTTCTTGGCACTGTTCGACGGGCCAGCGCGCGCGGTACGGTGTGCCCTCACCATTGCCGCCTCGGTGAAGCAGCTTGAGATCGACATTCGAGCGGGTGTTCACGTCGGGGAATGTGCGATTGTCGGGACCAACGTAACAGGCCTCGCTATCCACACAGGAGCAAGGATCATGAGTTCAGCGGAGGCCGGAATGGTTTTGACCTCTCAAACCGTGAGGGACTTGGTGGCAGGCTCAGGCCTACGTTTCGCAGATCACGGAGAGCACGTGCTCAAAGGTGTGCCTGACAAACACCGCTTATTCCTGGCGATGTTGGAAGAGGGGCAGCTTCCTGGCGATACCCGGCTGATCTAAGCTGTTCCATGCTCGTAAGGGCAACGAGCAGGCAGCTCCGCCTTCGGCCCCCATGCTGCCCGTCGGCAACGCGCCTCAACGCGGACGTTTTGGTAAACTTCACCGCGCCCAATAGCGGACGCGCCTCGGGTCCCCGATCTCTCAACTCCCAAGCACATCCTCGATATAAATCGGCAGCTTGCGCACTCGTTTTCCCGTGGCGTGGAAAACTGCGTTGGCTATGGCTGGAGCGGTTCCGACTAAGGCGATCTCACCAAGGCCCTTCACTCCCAACGGGTTTACATGGGGATCGACCTCTTCGACAAAATGCGCCTCGAGTTGGTGAACGTCGAGGTTCACAGGCATGAGGTAATCGGCCATATGCGCGTTAACCGGCCGGCCGTCGCGGGCATCCAGGACGGTGCGCTCCATTAGAGCCATGCCGATACCTCCTATCATACCGCCGGTGCACTGACTCCTGGCGAGCAGCGGGTTGACGACGCGGCCGATACCGTATGCACCCACGAGACGGCGCATGCGGATCGTTCCCACGTCCGGATCGATTGCGACCTCCGCCAGGACTGCGCCGAACGAATGCATCGAGTATTTCTCGGCCAATTCCTGCGCCCGCTGGGCAGAACCTCTCGCCTCAATCGGGGACCCTGAACCATTGACAATGTCTTGGTAAGATAGGCCCTGGGAAGGATCACCCCGACGCTGTAGC
>NZ_RZSB01000795.1:0-2661 GCF_004023285.1 Mesorhizobium sp. M2A.F.Ca.ET.067.02.1.1 | reverse complement strand
CTGTCCGGCCGCGCCCGCCGCATTGAGGACCGCCTGGCGCAGACCACGCTGGAAATGAAGGCCGTCGAAACCCGTGACAGCCAGACATTGCTCGCCGACCTCACCGAGCTCGCCGCCGAGCTCGAGGCCGACGCCGCGTCCAGCCTCTACCGCTTCGGCGCCAGCCGCGCCTATGACGGCATCGTCACCGAAAGGCTGGAGGCGCTGGATGAAGAACCGGTGCAGGGTTTTGACACCTGGGCTGGCTTCCTCCTGCGGCGCATGGCGCCGGCAATGCGCACCTGCCGCTCGGTCGAAGAACGCCAGGCCAACCTGTCGCGAAAACTCACCCGCGCCACCACGCTGCTGCGCACCTGGGTCGACGTCGAAGTCGAGAAGCAGAACCGCGACCTGCTGGCATCGATGAACAACCGGGCCCGGCTGCAGCTGCGCCTGCAGCAAACTGTCGAAGGCCTGTCCGTGGCCGCCGTGTCATACTACGTCGTCGGCCTTATCGGCTATGTAGCCAAGGGCGCCTCGATCTTCGGCCATGCCTTCGCGCCAGAAGTCGTCACCGCCGCCTCCGTCCCCGTCGCCATCCTGCTGGTCTGGTGGGGCGTGCGTCGGGTGCGCAAGATGCATTCCGAGCCGGCGAAGCATCCGGGCGAGTAATCTTCCCCTCGATGCGAGGAAGCAGCGGCAGATTGCCGCTGCGGAAGCTGGGCATTACGGTCGCCGCCATATTTGACCAAAGCAGCGTTTGCAACAAAACGGTCAAGCTGGTAAAAGATTTTGACCAGTCAAGCGGGATAGATAACCGATGTCCGGCCTAGCCATGCCCAAGCCAGATGCCGAAACGCTGCGTCGGCGCGCCGAGATCGTCGCCGACATGCGCATCATCGTGCCGGGCGAGGGCGTCGTCGACGCGGCCAATAAAATGCGCGCCTTCGAAAGCGACGGCCTGACCGCCTACCGGCAGTTGCCGCTGGTCGTCGTGCTGCCGGAAACGGTGGCTCAGGTCTCGCGGGTTCTCAAATACTGCAACGAGCGCAACATCCGCGTCGTGCCGCGCGGTTCCGGCACTTCGCTGTCCGGCGGCGCGCTGCCGCTGGAAGATGCGGTGCTGCTGGTGATGAGCCGCTTCAACCGCATCCTTCAAATCGACTACCCCAACCGCATTGTGGTCGCTCAGCCGGGCGTCACCAATCTCGGCATCACCACCGCCGTCGAGCAGGAGGGCTTCTACTATGCCCCCGATCCATCCTCCCAGATCGCCTGCTCGATCGGCGGCAATGTCGCGGAAAATTCCGGCGGCGTGCACTGCCTGAAATACGGGCTCACCGCCAACAATGTGCTGGGCATCGAGATGGTGCTGATGAACGGCGAGGTGGTTAGGCTCGGCGGCAGTCATCTCGATCAGGAAGGCTACGACCTACTCGGCGTCATGACCGGCTCCGAAGGCCTGCTCGGCGTCGTCACCGAGGTCACGGTGCGGATCCTGAAGAAGCCGGAGACGGCGCGCGCGCTGCTGATCGGCTTTCCGACCAGCGAAGAGGGCGGCCAATGCGTCGCCGACATCATCGGCGCCGGCATCATCCCGGGCGGCATGGAGATGATGGACCGCCCGGCAATCCACGCTGCGGAAGATTTCGTCCATGCCGGCTATCCGCTCGACGTCGAGGCGCTGCTCATCGTCGAGCTCGACGGGCCGAGTGTGGAGGTCGACCATTTGATCGGCCTCGTCGAGGCGATCGCCTATCGCAACGGCTCGACCACCTGTCGCATCTCGCAGTCCGAGCAGGAGCGGCTGAGCTTCTGGGCCGGCCGCAAGGCGGCCTTCCCGGCCGTCGGCCGCATCTCGCCCGACTATTACTGCATGGACGGCACCATCCCGCGCAAGGAACTGCCGCGCGTGCTGGCCGGCATGCGCGATCTCTCCGAGAAATACGGCCTCGGCGTTGCCAATGTTTTCCACGCCGGCGACGGCAATCTGCATCCGTTGATCCTCTACGACGCCAATGTGCCGGGCGAGCTCGACAAGGCCGAAAGCTTCGGCGCCGACATATTGCGGCTTTGCGTCGAGGTTGGCGGCGTCTTGACCGGCGAGCACGGCGTCGGCGTCGAGAAGCGCGACCTGATGCCGGAAATGTTCAACCAAATCGACCTCGACCAGCAAATGCGCGTCAAATGCGCCTTCGATCCCAACCACCTGCTCAATCCGGGAAAAGTGTTTCCGCAACTGCGCCGCTGCGCGGAGCTGGGAAGGATGCATGTGCATCGCGGGCAGGTGGCGTTTCCGGATATTCCGAGGTTTTGATGGGGGCTCAAACACGCATGTCGGCGTTCTGTCGCGCCCCCCTCTGTCCTGCCGGACATCTCCCCCACAAGGGGGGAGATCAGCTGTCATTGCGGCCTTCGCTAATCTCCGACCTTGCAAGTGAGGCGCGGTGGCCGAAGCTGCCAATCTCCCCCCAAGTGGGGGAGATGTCCGGCAGGACAGAGGGGGGCGCGAAGGAACGCGACCTATCTCCTCTCCCCCGCTTTGCGGGGGCGAGGAACCCAGGCTTTTCAAGGTCGCGACGTCGGCGGTTGGCGTTTCCTCGCCCCCATGAAATGGGGGAGAGGTGTCCGCGTAGCGGGCGGAGAGGGGGCAGCGCTGCCGGATGCGATTGTCCTGGCCCT
>NZ_RZSB01000794.1:0-2663 GCF_004023285.1 Mesorhizobium sp. M2A.F.Ca.ET.067.02.1.1 | reverse complement strand
GGCTAAGCCCAGCACGAATTGCGGCCAGTTGGTGATGCGCTTCATGAAGGGATAGACCGCGACGATCACGAGCGAAGCGATGCCGAGCGGAATGGCGAAGCTGTTGAACTGCAAGAGCACGGCCAGGCCCACCAGCGCCTGGATGATGACGAAGATCCATGCCTGGCGGCGCGTCACCTTGCCGGCCGGCAGCGGCCGCGAGCGGGTGCGCTCGACCTGGTTGTCGATGTCCTCGTCGGCGAGATCGTTATAGGTGCAGCCGGCGCCGCGCATGGCGACGGCGCCGACGAAGAACAATACCAGATACCAGGGCGCCGGAAGCAGCGTCAGCAGCGGGTCGGTCGGACGCGGATAGGCGCCCGCGGCAAGCGCTGCCGACCACCAGCAGGGCCATAACAGGAGCTGCCAGCCGATCGGCCGGTCCCAGCGCGCAAGCTGCGCATAAGGCCAGAGCCAGCGCGGCAGCACGCGGTAGACCCAATGGCCGCTCGGCGCATCGGCGACGCGGCCCTGGATCGCTTTCGACTGGACGGTTTCCATCACGCTGGAGTGGCAGCAGCAGGCAGCGCCGTCAAGCGGCCGTGGTGTCGCTCAAGCGCTGAAAACTCAGGCGGTGAAAACATCGTGACCGGCAAACCATGCCTTGGCGACCTCGATGAAAGCCACGGCCGCCTTGGACAGGCGCTGGCGCGTGTCATGCGTCAGGATGATGCGCTGCATCGGCAGCGGATCGGAGAGCGGCTTTAAGACCAGCGGCAGGCCGTCATAGCTGCGGTCGCCATGGGGCCTGGTATAGCTGACGGCGACGCCGAAGCCGTTGGCCACCATGGAGCGCTGCAATTCGAACGAGCTCGTCGTCGCCCGGGCTATCGGCGACAGGCCGCGGCTGAGAAAGAGGTCCAGCATGTGCTGCCAGCTGTGCGGCTGGTCGGTGGTGATCAGCGGATGCTGCGCGAGCTCGGCCAGGCTGACGGCGTGCTTGTCCGCCAGCACATGTCCGGTCGGCAGAAGCGCGTGCGGCCGCAATTCATGCAGCAGGACGCGTTTGAAATGCCCTGGAAGCCCGAGATCATAGGTGAGGCCGAGATCGACGGCGCTGTCGGCCAGGCGCCGCCCCAGCGTCTCGAAGGTCTCGTCGCCGATGACGACCGTGACGGCCGGGCAGCGCTCGGCGAAGGCGCGCATCAGCGCCGGCGCGAAATAGGGCGCCAGGTCCTCGAAGCAGCCGAGCACCAGCTCGCCGCCGACATCGGCATCGCGCGAACCGAGCGCCGCCAGCTCGTCCGCCTCGCCCAGCACTTGCCTTGCCTTGGCGACGGCCCTCCGGCCAAAGGACGTCAGCGCAACGCCGCTGCCGCGCTGGCGCACGAAGATTTTCTGGCCGAGCGCGTCCTCGACATGGTCGATCGCCACCGAGATCGACGGCTGCGACACGTTCAGCGCCTGGGCCGCCATGGTGACGCTGCCATAGCGGGCGACGGCGACGACGTAGCGCAACTGGGTGAGTGTGAACTTCATAGGTCAAAACTATAAGCGAGATGACAAGTTATTATTTTACGCAATGTGCGGCTCTTGCGATAGTCGGTCATCGACAAGCAGGAGAGCACGATGGCCAGCCCGAAGATCGACGCCGCGACGATTGCCGATTACCAGCGTGAGGGCGCGGTCTGCATCCGCGGCGCCTTCACGGACTGGGTCGGCGTCATCGCCGACGGCATTGAACGCAATATCCAGAACCGCAGCGCCACGGCCTCCGACATCGCCGGCGGCAAGGGCAGTTTCTTCGACGACTACTGCAATTGGGAGCGCATCCCGGAATTCGTCAGGATTGTCAGGGAATCGCCTGCGGCAGAACTCGCGGCCGCCGTCATGCAATCGCGCAGCGCCCAGTTCTTCCACGACCACGTCCTGGTCAAGGAGCCCGGCACGCAGAAGCCGACGCCCTGGCACCAGGACATTCCCTATTACTTCGTCGATGGCAGCCAGACGGTGAGCTTCTGGATCCCGATCGATCCGGTGAAGGAAGCGACGCTGCGGCTGATCGCCGGCTCGCACAAATGGGAAAAGATGGTGCTGCCGGTGCGCTGGCTGAACGACGCCAATTTCTATGCCGGCGAGGGCGATTATTTGCCGGTGCCCGACCCCGACAACGATCCCTCGATGAAGGTGCTCGAATGGGAGATGGAGCCGGGCGACGCCATCCTGTTCGATTTCCGCACGGCGCATGGCGCGCGCGGCAATTTGACCTCGGCGCGACGCCGGGCGCTGTCGCTGCGCTGGGTCGGCGACGACGCGCACTACGTCGAACGGCCGGGCCGCACCTCGCCGCCCTATCCCGGCCACGACATGAAGCCGGGCCAGAAACTGCGCGAGGACTGGTTCCCCGTTATCTATCAGAGCTGAGCGGCCCTGCCTCGTCATCCACGGGCGGAGCGACGCGAAGCGGCGCGCAGACCCGAGGATCCATTCGGTGACCTTGATCGTATGGCGCAGCGGAGCAGAATTCTGCACCGCGGCAACGCTTCGACGTCACGGCATGGCAACTGTGTTCACGCGAATGCGGTTTTGTCGCGCATGATGGCGTTGAGGACGACCAGGAGCTTCCTTGCGACGGCGATGATGGCGAGTTTCTTGGACCCTGAGCGGGCAGCAAGTGCGGTATA
>NZ_RZSB01000793.1:0-2666 GCF_004023285.1 Mesorhizobium sp. M2A.F.Ca.ET.067.02.1.1 | reverse complement strand
GTGCGGGAACCATCGGCCTTGAAATGGTAGATGAAGAACAGCCCGTGCTCGTCCGGCAGATAGGGCGAGAGATCAGTGCCTTCGGCGGGGAGGGCGATGTTCATGGCGGCTTCGCCGGTTCTTGATGCGGTCGGGGTCGCGGGGGCGGCCACGGCAAACCTACCATGGCGATTGCCGCCTGGTGTGACAGTTTGATGACCGGGTTTTCAGCGGGTCTCCCTCTCGGCAGGGCTGTCCTGTCGTTTGCCCGCTTGCCGAACGGGTCGTGCAGCCGGCAACAGCCCGGTCAAATGGCAGCTGGGTGAGCCGGCATCGCTATCCCGCTGCCAGCCACTCCCGCGACTGCGCGAAGATCCTGAAGGATGTTGCGTCCATCGGGCGCCCGAAGGCGTAGCCCTGCAGGATGTCGCAGCCAAGCTCTTTCAGGATGCGCGCATGTTCCATCGTCTCGACGCCTTCCGCCACGACCCCGATGCCGAGCGATTTGCCGATCTCTATGATTGACGACACCAGCCGCCGCTGCGCCGGCGAGCCGGTTATCGGCGTGACGAGCTGCCGGTCGATCTTGAGACGGCGCGGTTGCAGTTTGAGCAGGCTGACGACCGATGCGTAGCCCGTGCCGAAATCGTCGATCTCGATGTCGATTCCGAGTTCCTTGATGTGCTCGATGTTCCAGGCGACAAGGTCGTCGTGCTCGTCGAGAAAGATCGACTCCACGAGCTCGAATGAAACGGTTCCCTTCTTGATCGCCAGCTTGCGCAGGCCGTTGATGAGATCCTTGTCTTCCAGCCTTCGTGCCGAGACATTGACCGACACGCGCGGGATGTTGAGCCCGTCGAGCGACCAGCGCTGGAAATTCTCGAGCGTTTGTTCGAGGATCGTGCGGTCGATGAGCGAGACCACGTTCAATTCCTCGGCCACCTTGAGGAACACGTCGGGGCCGAGGATGCCGCGCTGTGGATGGCGCCAGCGCGACAGCGCTTCGACACCGACGATCTCGAGCGTGTTGGCGTCGAACTGCGGCTGGTAATAGGCAATGAACTCGTTGCGCTCCAAGCCGCCGAGAATCTCATCGGCAGTTTGCTTGGTCTTCACGATCTCGCTTTGCAGCTCTTCGTTGAAGAACTCATAACGGTTGCGCCCTCGGCTCTTGGCTCGGTAGAGCGCGAGGTCGGCATTGACCAGCAATTGCTTGGCATCGATGCCGCTGTTGGCCGCAATCCCGATGCTGACCCCAAACCGGCATTGGTGGCCCTTATAGTCGACGGGTTGGCGCATCTCTTCGATGATCCGGTCCGCGAGTGCGGCGAGTTCATCGTCCCTGCGTCCGCGGCACACCACGATGAACTCGTCCCCGCCGATGCGCGCCACGAAGTCGGCCGCCCGGACGTTGGCCTTGATGACCTTCGAGGCATGCATGAGCATGGCGTCGCCTGCCGCATGGCCGAGCGTGTCGTTGATGTGCTTGAAGCGGTCGAGGTCGAGATGCAGCAAGGCAGTGCGATCATCGTGCGCCCCGGCCAGCATCTCATCAAGATAGCGGCGATTGGGCAGGCCCGTCAGAGAATCATGCAGCGCAACGTGCTCGATGCGCGCCTTGGCGGTCTCAAGTTCGGCATTCTTCGATTCCGACAATTGCCGCTCATGCACCAGATTCTCATTGAGCAGGACGTCGCTGGTCACGTCCCATTCAGCGCCGATCATCTTGGGCGTGTCGTCGACGTCCTGCAGGAAGCCTGCCCGGGTGCGCACATGGCGGACGGTGCCGTCAGGAAGGAGAAGACGGTACTGCGAGGAATAGCGGCCTTGGGTTGCTGCCGCCGTGTCGAAGTCCCTTCTTGCGCGCTCCAGGTCGTCTGGATGAATGGTCAGCGCCCAGTCGTCATAGCCACGCGGCCGGCCGTCAGCCGGCCTGCCATAGATCTCGTTGAGGCGATCGTCCCACACGAGCTGCGAGGTGGCGAGGTCGTGTTCCCATACGCCGATGCCCGAGGCATCTAGCGCAAGCTCAAGGCGTTGGGAAAGCCGCCGCAGCTCCGCGTAATTCTTCTGTCTCTCGCCGAACAACCAACCGGCTATCAGGATGGGCAACACAATCAGCGCGCCGGCCAGCGCCACCGTTGCCCACAAGGTGGCCTCGTTCTTCGGCGTGGCCGGCCAGCCGTGTTTCGGTATCGCCGACAATTGCCAGGACCCCAGCGGCAGTTCCACTTCGGCCGTTACCGGGGTGCCGTTGACCACGTTCTCGCTGCCGAAGAAGCGCTGGCCGCCGCCGCCCAGCGCGTCCTTGCCTGTCAGGGCGACCTCGATATCGAGGTCCGGGTCGGTGAGGCCGCTTGCGGCAAAGAGCCTGTCGACATCGATGACCGCGGAGAGAATGCCCCAGAACCGGTCACCGCCGCCCACTGTCGGTACGAAAATCGGAATCCTGCCGATGAAGCCTCGGCCGCCCTGGACGAGGTCTACCGGACCCGCCAGGACCAAGGCGCGCTGGTCGCGCGCCCGCAGCGCCGCCATGCGCTGTGCTTCGTTCTTGCGGTAGTCGAGCCCGAGCGCCTTTTCGTTGCCTTTCATCGGGTACATCAACGAGATCACAAGGTCGGGCGCGCCGGCAATGTTGCGCAGCTGTGATTTCTCCTTGAACAGGTTCGCGGCGAGCGTCGCAA
>NZ_RZSB01000792.1:0-2668 GCF_004023285.1 Mesorhizobium sp. M2A.F.Ca.ET.067.02.1.1 | reverse complement strand
GTGCTGCCTCGTCGCCGCCGGTGCCCGCGCGGATTTCGAGGATGGCGTTCCTTTCGTCGGCCGCATCCTTGGGCAGGAGCAGGATTTGGATGTCCTTCTGCAGCGCCTCGATGCGGCTCTCGACCTCCGGCAGGTCCGCCTCGGCCAGGGCCCGCATCTCGGCATCGGTTGCCTTGTCGGCGAGCATCGCCTCGAGATCCGCCTGCTCCTGCTCGGCGGCTCGCAACGACCGGATCTTGCCCACCATCTCCTGGATGTCGGCATATTCGGAAGCCATTTTGACATATTGATCGGCGGCAGGCCCGGCCGCCATCTGCGCTTCGAGCATGTCGAAACGCTTGACGACTTGATCCATACGGTCGCGAGGCAGGTTGATCATGGTCTTCGAACTTCGATGGAATTCACGTCAGGGCGAGTCGAAAATGGCGAGTTTCGAGAACTGGAGCCGAATGTACATTTAGGTACATGAGCACCGGGAGCGCAGAAAATCGCCATTTGCAGACCGCCCTCACGTGAATCTATAGCGGAATAGAACGGTCGTCGGCAAACGCCTGCAGCAGCGCCCGCATCGGCGTTCCCAGGCTGGGCGCCATCAGATTGTCCTTGAAGAAGTCTTTCAGCTCCTGCAGCGGCAGCTCTGTCAGCATCGCCTTGACCGGGCCGATCGAGGCCGGCGACATCGAGATCGAGCGGAAGCCGAGGCCGATCAGCGCCATTGCCGAGATCGGCTTGCCGGCAAGCTCGCCGCACAGCGTCACCGGCGTGTTGTTGCGCACGCCGGCATCGGCAATCGTCTTCAACACCCGCAGGAACGGCGCCGAAAGCGTGTCGAAACGGTCGGCAAGCTGCGTGTTGCCGCGGTCGACCGCCATCATGAACTGGAAGAGGTCGTTGGAGCCGACCGAAACGAAATCCACCGCCTTCATAAGTTCGTCGAGCTGGAACAAGAGCGAGGGCACTTCCAGCATCGCGCCGAGCTTGAGGCTGGTGGGCAGGTGAT
Source organism: Mesorhizobium sp. M2A.F.Ca.ET.067.02.1.1 (assembly GCF_004023285.1). Taxonomy (NCBI): domain Bacteria; kingdom Pseudomonadati; phylum Pseudomonadota; class Alphaproteobacteria; order Hyphomicrobiales; family Phyllobacteriaceae; genus Mesorhizobium; species Mesorhizobium sp. M2A.F.Ca.ET.067.02.1.1. The sequence continues at coordinate 1,668 of NZ_RZSB01000792.1, read as the reverse complement.
GGGCAAAGCGCGACAGGTGCCGGACCTCCCGGTCGATGATCTCGCGCGCCTGCGCGATCTCCGACAGCTCGGTCACCATAGGCAGCATCAGCTTCAGCTCGCGGCCGCCGCTGGCTTTCAGCAGCGCCCGGATCTGCGTTCTGAGCAGGCCGGGACGATCGAGCGTCAGCCGGATCGCGCGCCAGCCGAGCGCCGGGTTTTCCTCCTGGATCGCGCCCTTGAAATAAGGCAGCACCTTGTCTCCCCCGATATCGATGGTGCGGAAGGTGACCGGCTTGCCGCGCGCGGCATCGAGGACGTCGCGGTAGAGCCGCTCCTGCGCCTCGGCGCGCGGGAAGGTCGAGGCGACCATGAACTGCAATTCGGTGCGGAAGAGTCCGATGCCGGCGGCGCCCGATTCGGTCAGCTGCGGCAGATCGACGGCAAGACCCGCATTCATCAGGAGATCGACCGGAACGCCATCCTTGGTCAGCGACGGCTTCTTGCGCAGTTCCCGGTACACTTCCTGCCGTCGGGCCCGGAACCGGACCTTTTCGGCATAGGCGGCCTCGAGATCCGACTGCGGCCGCAGGTGGATGGTCCCTTCCTCGCCGTCCACAATGATGGCGTCGCCGTTTTCCGCCATGGAAACGGCGCCCTTCATCTGGCCGGCGACGGGAATGCCCATGGCGCGGGCGACGATGACGACATGGCTGGTCGCGGCGCCATCCTCCAGCACCAGGCCGCGCAGCTTGTCGCGCGGATAGTCGAGCAGTTCGGCCGCGCCCATCGAACGGGCGACGATGATGGCGTCCTTGGGCAGCGCGGCCGCGACATCCTCGGGGCCGCGCCCCATCAACTGGCGCAGGAGCCGGTTGGCAAGGTCGTCGAAATCGCTCATCCGCTCGCGCAGATAAGGGTCTGTCATGTGCAGCATGCGGGCGCGCATGTCGCTCTGCACCTTCTCGACCGCCGCTTCCGCGGTCAGGCCGTTGCGGATCGCCTCTTCCAGCCGGCGCACCCAACCGCTGTCATTGGCGAACATGCGATAGGCCTCGAGCACCTCGCGGTGCTCGCCCTCGAAGGCGACTTCGCGCCGCTCCAGCATGTCGTCGATGGACAGCCTGAGTGAGCCGAGCGAGGACTGCAGCCGGCGCACCTCCTCCTCGCTGTCCTCGTTGAACAGGTTGGTGACGACGATGCGCGGCTCGTGCAGCACGACATGGCCGAGGCCGACGCCCTCGTTGAAGGAAAGGCCGGTGAAGCTCACCGGGCGGCGCAGGTCGAGCTCCAGCCCGGGCCGGGTCAGGCGCGCGAGATCGCCGGTGGCGATCATCTCGGCGATCACCATCGCCGTGGTTTCCAGCGCCTCGACCTCGTCGTCTCGATAATGGCGCATGGTCTTGTTCTGCACCACCAGCACGCCCAGCGTGCGCCCCGCCCTCAGCACCGGCACGCCGAGGAAGGAGTTGTAGATCTCTTCGCCGGTCTCCGGCAGATAGGCGAAGGCCGGGTGCTCCTGCGCGTTGGACAGGTTGAGCGGCCGCGCGCTGGCGGCAATCGTGCCGACCAGGCCCTGCCCCAGCCGCAACTGCGACAGGTGGACGGCGTTGGGGTTCAGACCTTCGGTGGCGTAGAGCTCGAGCACGGAGTCGGCGCGCAGCACATAGAGCGAGCAGACTTCCGCCA
>NZ_RZSB01000791.1:0-2687 GCF_004023285.1 Mesorhizobium sp. M2A.F.Ca.ET.067.02.1.1 | reverse complement strand
CTGATAAAGCGCCTGAACGGCAGCAAGACGGGCGGCGCCGCGCTTGTTGGCGTGGCGCACCGCTCCGGTCGAGGCAGGCTCGGTCACGATTGGGCTCCGAATTTTTCTTTGAGCGCGATCATGGTCAGCGCCGCGCGGGCGGCGAAGCCACCCTTGTCGCCCTCGGTCTTCTTCGCGCGCGTCCATGCCTGCGCGTCGTCCTCTGTGGTCAGGATACCGTTGCCGATCGCGATCGCCTCCTGCACCGCAAGGTCCATCAGCGCGCGGCTCGATTCATTGGCGACGATGTCGAAATGATAGGTGTCACCGCGGATGATGGTGCCGAGCGCGACAAAGCCGTCATAAGGCGTGCCGCCTTCGGCGGCGCCATCGAGCGCGAAGGTGATGACGGCCGGTATCTCCAGCGAACCGGGAACCGTCACCACGTCATAGGTGGCGCCGGCCTCATCGAGCGCGCCGGTCGCGCCTTCGAGCAAAGCGTCGGCGAGATCGTCATGAAAACGCGCTTCGACAATGAGCAGATGCGCCTTCGCCTTCGGGCGAATGAACGCTTTGCCGTGTTGGGATGTGCCTGCCATAAAAGTCTCCGGGGGGTTGCCGGTGACTTAGGCCGAAGCGGGGTTGATCGCAAGCGGAAGATGCTGGGCGCGACGTTCTGTGGCCTAGTCAGGCTGGCGCGTTTACGGTCTCCACGCACCTTACGAGGTTCTTGACCCAAGCCTCTACCTCCCTGTGATCGATCACTCGGCCGGCATCGACATCCGCCAACGCGTCAAGAGTCATCTGTCGGTGGTCAGCCCTCTCTTCGTCTCCGGCGGGATCCATCAAAGCCCCTCTTTCGGCGCCTCCGCCAAGCGCGCGGCGTAGCGGGCCATCGTGTCGATCTCGATGTTGACGCGGTCGCCGGCCTGGCGCTCACCCCAGATGGTAACGGTCAGCGAGTGATGGATAAGAAGAACGTCGAAGCGGGTGCCCTCGACCTTGTTGACGGTGAGCGATGTGCCGTCGAGTGCGACCGAACCCTTCGGCGCGATGAACTTCGCCAGATGGCGCGGCGCCTCCAGCGTGAAGCGCACGGCGTCGCCCTCCTCCTTGCGCTCGACGATCTCGGCGGTGCCGTCGACATGGCCGGAGATGATGTGGCCGCCGAGCTCGTCGCCGATCTTCAGCGCCCGTTCGAGATTGATCCGGGTGCCTGATTTCCAGCTCGACGCGGTGGTCAGCCTCAACGCTTCCTCCCAGGCCTCGACCTCGAACCAGCGCGCGTTCGAGCCATGTTCGGGGAGCGCCGTGACGGTAAGGCAGACGCCGCCGCAGGAAATCGAGGCGCCGATGGCGATGGTCTCCGGATCGTAGGCGGTGTCGATGCGCAGGCCGACGCCTTCGGCGAGCGGCTTCACAGCGGCTACCGTGCCAACGTCAGTCACAATTCCCGTAAACATCAAAGAGTTTCTTTCGTTTTGACCATGATCTGATCCAAAAACCGGTTCCCACTTTTTGGGATCATGGTCTTACCCACTCGGCGTAGCTGTCCTCGCCGAAGCGCATGTCGCGCAGTTTGCGAAATCCAGCCGGGATATGATCGGCGTCGATCGGCGATGCAATACCGTCTTCGCCAATGGCGTCCGGCCCCTGGAACAGCACGATACGGTCGACAAGGTCTTCCTCGAGGAAGGCCTTGGCCACCTTGGCGCCGCCTTCGACCAAAACGCTTGCCATGCCGAGCGCGGCAAGGTCTTCCAGCAATTCCGGCAAAGCGACGACGCCGTCATGGGTTTCGGTGCCGATGAAGCGCACGCCGGCGCGTTCGAGCGCGGCCCGCCTGTGCGGGTCGGCTTCCAGACATGCGGCGACATAGAGCGGGACGCGGTCGACGCCGGACACCAGCTTGGATGTCTCCGGCAACCGGATCTGCCGATCGAGGATGATGCGCGCGGGCGAGCGGTTCTCCAGTCCCGGCAGGCGCACGGTCAGCGCCGGGTCGTCCTCGAGCGCGGTGCCGATGCCGATCAGGATGGCGTCGGACTCGGCGCGCATCAGATAGACGTCGCGCCGCGCGATCTCGCCGGTGATCGCGACCTGGCCGGCGCCCTTGCGGCCGATCTTGCCGTCGCTCGAAAGCGCAAGCTTCAGAGTTACTTCCGGACGCTTCTTGAGAGAACGAGTGAGATAGCCGGCCATCTGCTCGGCGGCCTCGGCTGCCAGCACCTTCTCCACCACCTCGACACCGGCGGCGCGCAGGATGGCGTAGCCTTTGCCGGAGACGCGCGGATCGGGATCGCTGGCAGCGCCAACGACACGCGCGATGCCGGCATTGACCAGCGCGTTGGCGCAAGGCGGCGTGCGGCCGTGATGGGCGCAAGGCTCCAATGTCACATAAGCGGTGGCGCCTCGGGCCAGTTCACCGGCCTCGGCGAGCGCTTCTGTCTCGGCATGCGGGCGGCCGCCCACGGCGGTCACGCCGGTGCCGACGATCATCGGACCGGCGCCGTCGTCGCGCACGATGATGGTGCCGACGGAAGGATTGGTCGAGGTGCGGCCGGCATTGCGGCGCGACAGCCTGATGGCCGCGGCCATGAAACGGCGATCAAGGGCCGCCTGCGCGGCCTCGTCCAGTCGCGGTCCTGCCATGATCAGCCGGCGTCCTCTTCGGTCTTTTCCTCGTCGCCCTTCAACTCGCCCAGCAG
>NZ_RZSB01000790.1:0-2690 GCF_004023285.1 Mesorhizobium sp. M2A.F.Ca.ET.067.02.1.1 | reverse complement strand
GGCCAATGTCAGCGCCGGCGCGCAGGTCGCCGCCGTGCAAGAGCAGGTCACCAAGGCCGTCACCGACATGGATCTCGGCAGCGGCATCCGCTGGAAGCTCGCCGGCTCCAACGAGGACAGCGCCGAAGCCAGCGCCTTCCTCGGCAAGGCTTTTGGCGCTGCGATCTTCCTGATCTTCCTGGTGCTCTTGGCGCAGTTCAACAAGTTCACCAGCGTGTGGCTTGTCTTGTCCTGCGTGGTCATGGCGACGATCGGCGTGTTCTTAGGCTTGCTTCTGACAGGCGAGGCCTTCGGCATCGTCATGTCGGGCATCGGCGTCATCGCGCTGGCCGGCGTGGTGGTGAACAACAACATCGTTTTGATCGACACCTATGACCGGCTGCGCGAGGAAGGCTGGGACAAGATGGACGCGGTGCTGCAGACCTGCCGCGAGCGCGCCCGCCCGGTGGTGCTGACGGCGGTGTCGGCCATCCTCGGCGTGCTGCCGATCGCCTTCGGTCTCGGTCTCGAAATCTTCCATCACGAGACGACGATCAACGCGCCGTCGACGCAATGGTGGATATCGCTGTCCTCGGCGATCGTCTTCGGCCTGTCCTTCGCCACGCTGCTGACGCTGGTGGTGACGCCGTCTATGCTGATGGTGTTCACTCGCGCCAAGGTGAAGCCCGGCCAGCGACGCGGCTGGTTCGGACGCCTGTTCCGCAGTGGCAAGGGCGAGGTCACGACGGGCGCGCCCGCTGGAGAAACTGGCACAGAGCCGGCGGTTGCCTTTCCGAAAGCGGCGGAATAGAGCGGTTCGCAACGCCAAGACGAGAAGCCGCCCGGAACAACCGGGCGGCTATTTGCATTGTTCCCTCGAAGTTCAACCAGACGGCGAGGATTTTTCATGACGATCGGCACAATTCTCGTAATAATCCTGATCCTGATCCTGATCGGCGCCGTGCCGGCATGGCCGCATTCGCGCTCCTGGGGCTACGGCCCTTCTGGCATCGTCGGCGTCATTTTGGTCGTGCTGCTCATCCTGCTGCTGATGGGCAGACTCTGATCTTCAATGAATTGCGGCCGGGCTTTGAAACCCGGCCGTTTCATCTTTCGTTGGAGCTTTTGATCAAGCGGCCAGGCGCGAGGGCTGCACGGCGATGCCGATATCCTGCAAGGCCTCCTTCACCGCCTCATCGAGCGGGGTATGCGGGATTTCGCCGATGATCTCTTCCAGCCGCGTCGAAACCAGCCGGTGCGGCTCGTAGCGCAGATAGGACATTGAGACGATCTCGCGCCACATGGCGACGAACGGGCTGCCGGCGCGCAGCACCCACCAGGGCATGAAGGAGAGCTTCAGCTTGCGGTTCAGCGCCTTCTCGGCTGCCGCTTTCATGTCGAGGTCGGTGATGGCGTGGCCGGGGAAGTTGATGGCTTCGAAGAAGCCCGTTTTGTCGAGGTTCTTCGCCAGGCCGACGAAGGCGACGGCGAAGTCCGGCAGGTAGGCCCATTCATGGGTCAGGTCGGCCGGGCCGGGCGCGGTGTAGACGCCCTTCTCCATCTTGGCGGCGACGACAAGGTCGAACCAGGAGCCGCTGCCGGTGCCGCCGAAGAAGTCGCCGGCTCTGAGGACGATGGTGCGGACCCGGCCGGCTTCGGCCTCGCCGCGAAACAGGTCTTCCATGGCGCAGCGGATACGGCCCTTCTCGGTGGTCGGATGGAACGGCGTCGCTTCGGTGATCACCTGCGGCATCGGCGAGCCGTAATTGTAGACGGTGCCCGGGAAGAGATGCAGGGCGCCGTTTTCACGGCAGGCGGTCATGACGTTCTCGGCCATCGGCATGCACTTGCCCCAATCGGTGTAGATCGGGTTCAGGCCGTTGAAGATGATGTCGACGCCTTGGGTGGCGCGGATCAGGGACTGGCGATCCAGTGCGTCGCCGGCAACCGCGGTGGCGTCCTTGAGTTCGGCCGGAACCTTGCCGGTACGGGTGACGGCGCGGACGTCGAAGCCGGCGTCGATGAAGGCCTTGCCGACCACGCGGCCGAGCCGGCCGTTGGCGCCGAGGATTGCGATCTTGGTCATCTGTTCTCTCCGTGGTTTGCGTTTGTCCCTGCAATCTGATGCCTTCATCGACGAATTGAAATTGACTGAAGTCGGCGTTCTGTTATTCAAAAATGAATGAAGGAATTCGACTGGAACCTGATCAAGAGTTTGGTCGCAGTCGCCGAGACCGGCAGTCTGTCGGGCGCCGCGCGCCGGCTCGCGGCCAGCCAGCCGACGCTCGGCCGCCACATCGCCGAGCTGGAGGCCGCGCTCGGCGTCACGCTGTTCCGGCGTGGGCGTCGCGGCTACGAGCTGACCGAGGCGGGCAGCACGCTCTACGAGCGCGGACGGGTGGTCAGCGCTGAGGCCAATGCGTTCTCGCTGCTGGCGCTGGGCTCTGTCGAGGCGATCGAGGGCACGGTGCGCATCGCCGCTTCGGAAGTGGTCGCCGCCTTCGTTCTGCCGGACATGATGGCGCGCCTCGGCGAAGAGGAGCCCGGCATCGAGGTCGAGATCGTCGCCTCCAACCAGGTCGAGAATCTCTTGCGTCGCGATGCCGACATCGCCATCCGCATGGTGCGGCCGGCGCAGAACGAGCTGGTGGCGCGCAAGGTCACCGACATTCCGCTCTGCCTATGCGCGGCGAGCGTTTATCTCGACCGGT
>NZ_RZSB01000078.1:0-12983 GCF_004023285.1 Mesorhizobium sp. M2A.F.Ca.ET.067.02.1.1 | reverse complement strand
ATCGTCTATGACGCGCTGCGCCGCAAACGCTCGGCCGGCTGGCTGTTCGACGAGGACACGCCGCGCGCCATCGGCTTCGGCGCGCTTCTCTTGGAGTGGGGGCAAACGGCGCAGTCGCTCAACGAAGCGCTGAACGGTGACAAGTTCGCGCCGCCGCTGCTCAGCGCCGCCGAATTGAAGGCAGCCGCCGAGCGCAGGCTTGCCGATGCGCCCGATGCCGTGCGAGCGGATGTCCCGGACTGGTGCGCGCCTTTGCTCGAGCAAGCCTATGGCGACGCCTGGGTCGAGGAAGGCGCTGCGCTCGCCCGGCGTCCGCCGCTGGACCTCAGGACCAACACGCTCCAGGCCGATCGGGCCAAGCTGCTGGCCGAGCTGCAGGGCACCGGCGCGGCACCCGCGGCGATCGCGCCGCACGGCATCCGTATCCCGCCCATCGATGGCGACGGCAGACATCCGAACGTGCAGGCCGAGCCCGCTTTCCAGAAAGGCTGGTTCGAAGTGCAGGACGAGGGCTCGCAGCTCGCCGCGGCGCTCGCGGGCGCCGAGCCCGGCATGCAGGTGCTAGATTATTGCGCCGGCGCCGGCGGCAAGACGCTGGCACTGTCGGCCGAGATGGACAACAAAGGCCAGCTCTTCGCCCATGACGCTGAGAAGGTGCGGCTGGCGCCGATCTTCGAGCGCATCCGCCGTTCGCACAACCGCAACATCCAGGTCGTCAGCAAGCCGGCGGAGCTTGCGCCTCTTTCAGGTCATATGGACCTCGTGCTGATCGACGCGCCCTGCACCGGCAGCGGCACCTGGCGTCGCCGCCCGGACGCCAAATGGCGACTGACCGAGCGGCAGCTTGATGCCCGCAAGGCAGAGCAGCAGGCGATCCTCGACACGGCCCAGGCCTTCGTCAGGCCGGGCGGTCTGCTGGTCTACATCACCTGCTCGGTGTTCGACGCCGAAAACGGCGAGCAGGTCGCGGCGTTCCGCGAACGCCATGCAGGCTTTGCGCCGGTCGATCATCGCCAGCTCTGGGACGGCCGCTTCCCCGGCCATGAAGGCGCCGCGCGCATTGCCGGCAACGGTGGTATCTCGCTGTCGCCGGCGCTGAGTGGCACCGACGGGTTTTATTTCCACGCCTTGCGCAGGGGGGCCTGAGAGCCGCGCGATTTTGCTGCGCTGCAACATAAAAGATTGCCTGTGTTGCCTGCCTCTGCAATAAGCTTCGCCAGCAAAACGTGAGGCGGAGACCATGGCAGCCAAGATCGTACCCGCTCCCGACTTCGAGGAACGCGTCAGGACGTCCTTTGCCCGGCAGAAAGCCATGGCCACCATCGGCGCCGAGCTGACGCTGGTGACGCCCGGCATCATCGAAATCGAGATGCCGTATTCCGCCTCGCTCACCCAGCAGCACGGTTTCCTGCATGCCGGCGTCATTTCCACCGCGCTGGACTCGGCCTGCGGCTACGCGGCCTTTTCGCTGATGCCCGAAAATTCCGGCGTGCTGACCATCGAGTTCAAGGTGAACCTTTTGGCGCCGGGCAGGGGCGAGCGCTTCCTGTTCCGCGGCTCCGTGACGAAGCCCGGCCGCACCATCATCGTCGCCGACGGGCAGGCCTACGCTTTTGCCGCCGACGGCGAGGCCAAGCTGATTGCCACGATGACCGGCACGATGATGACAGTGGTGGGCCGCGACGGGATCGAGGGGTGAGGAGCGGTCCGCGCAGCGGACGAAAAGCCCCCAAATGGGCTTTCGAGCGACGAACGCCCGGAGCCATAGCAAAGGGCCGGCAGACGGCGTTGCCGCTTTCCTTTTCGTAGTGGTAACAAACAGGGGTGGAGCCGCCATGACCGTCGAAATGTCGCGCCTGTCGGAAAAATCCGTTCTCTTCGTGATGGCGGTGGAGGCCGAATACGGCCCGCACCTGAAAAACCTGTTCACGCCGCTGATGACTGGTGTCGGTCCGGTCGAGGCTGCTGTGCGGCTGAGCGCCGAACTCGCGGCGTTGAAGGCCGAAGGAGCGCTCCCGGACCTGATCGTCTCGCTGGGCTCGGCCGGCAGCCGCGAGCTGGAACAGACCGAAATCTACCAGGCCGTGTCGGTGAGCTATCGCGACATGGACGCTTCGCCGCTTGGCTTCGAGAAGGGGGCGACGCCTTTCCTCGACCTGCCGGTGACGGTGCCGCTGCCTTTCGTCGTCCCGGGCATCAAGACAGCCTCGCTCTCTACCGGCGGCGCGATCATCTCCGGCGCCGCTTATGACGCCATCGATGCCGACATGGTCGACATGGAGACCTTCGCCTGCCTGCGCGCCTGCCAGCTCTTCGGCGTGCCGCTGATTGGGCTGCGCGGCATTTCCGACGGCGCGGCCGATCTCAGGCACGTCAACGACTGGACGGAGTATCTGCACGTCATCGACGAGAAGCTCGCCGCGGCCATTGGGCTACTTGAGCAGGCGATCGAATCCGGCGCGATCCGGCTGGCATAGGCGCAAAAGGACGGAAGGCCGCAGCGCTGAGCCCATTGCGCCGACTCGTTTCTTTCTCTAAAGGCTCGCCATGACGACAGCCAATCATCCCGACACCGTTCTGCCCAACACTGTCCTGATCATCGATTTCGGCAGCCAGTTCACGCAGCTCATCGCCCGCCGCATCCGCGAGGCCGGCGTCTTTTCCGAGATCGTGCCGTTCCAATCGGCCGAAGCGGCCTTCAAGCGCATCAATCCCAAAGCGGTGATCCTGTCGGGCGGTCCGGCCTCGACCACCGACATCGGCAGCCCGCGCGCGCCGCAGATCGTCTTCGACGCCGGCGTGCCGGTGCTCGGCATCTGTTACGGCCAGATGGCGCTCTGCGTGCAGATGGGCGGCGTCGCCGAAAGCTCCAACCACCGCGAATTCGGCCGCGCCTTCGTCGAGATCGAGAAGGAGAGCCCGCTGTTCGAGGGCCTCTGGGCGCCCGGCCAGCGCCACCAGGTGTGGATGAGCCATGGCGACCGGGTCATCGAATTGCCGCCGGGCTTCAAGGTGCTCGGCAAGTCGGAAAGCTCGCCCTTCGCCATCTTCGGCGATATCGAGCGCATGATGTACGGCATCATGTTCCATCCGGAAGTGGTGCACACGCCGGACGGCGCGAGGCTCTTGAGAAACTTCGTCCACAACATCGCCGGCATCGAGGGCGACTGGACGATGCGCGCCTATCGCGAGCACGCGGTCGAAACGATCCGCAAGCAGGTCGGCAAGGGCAAGGTGATCTGCGCGCTTTCGGGCGGCGTAGACTCCTCGGTTGCCGCACTTCTGATCCACGAGGCGGTCGGCGATCAACTGACCTGCATCCTCGTCGACCACGGCCTGATGCGCAAGGATGAGGCGCAAAGCGTAGTGGAGATGTTCCGCCAGCACTACAACCTGCCGCTGATCCTGGTCGATGCGTCAGACCGTTTCATCTCGGCGCTGGAAGGCGAGGCCGATCCGGAGAAGAAGCGCAAGACCATCGGCCGCCTGTTCATCGAGGTATTCGAGGAAGAGGCGAAGAAGCTCGGCGGCGCCGATTTCCTGGCGCAGGGCACGCTCTATCCCGATGTCATCGAGAGCGTTTCCTTCTCGGGCGGCCCGTCGGTGACGATCAAGTCGCACCACAATGTCGGCGGCCTGCCCGAGCGCATGAACATGAAGCTGGTCGAGCCGCTGCGCGAACTGTTCAAGGACGAGGTGAGGGCGCTGGGCAAGGAGCTCGGCCTGCCCGAAAGCTTCATCGGCCGCCATCCCTTCCCAGGCCCCGGCCTTGCCATACGCTGCCCGGGCGGCATCACCCGCGAGAAGCTGGAGATCCTGCGCGAGGCCGACGCCATCTATCTCGACGAGATCCGCAAGGCCGGCCTCTACGACGCCATCTGGCAGGCCTTCGCCGTGCTGCTGCCGGTGCAGACAGTCGGCGTCATGGGCGACGGCCGCACCTATGAATTCGTCTGCGCGCTGCGCGCCGTGACCTCGGTCGACGGCATGACGGCCGACTTCTACCACTACGACATGAACTTCCTCGGCGCCGCCGCCACCCGCATCATCAATGAGGTCAAGGGCATCAACCGCGTCGTCTACGACGTGACCTCGAAGCCGCCAGGCACCATCGAGTGGGAGTGATTTTGCCCATCCGGGCATATCGGCCGGCGCCGCGTCGCTGGAGAACCATCCTGCTCAGTTCTCGTCCTGCCACCTGCGAAGATCCGTCTGGTCATGATAGGCCATGCGATCCGGCGTGGTGATGAATTCCATCGTCGTTCCCCACGGCATGCGGCAGTAGCAGACCTTGTTTCCAGGACCTTTTTCGGTTGCATAGGGAATAGCGCGCGGCGCGGTGAGGGGTGTGCCTCCCGCCTTCTCGAAGCGCTCTACCGATGCGTCGATGTCGTCGGTGTAGACACCGAAGTGCGTAATGCCGAAGTCGCTCGCCCGGATCGGCTGGGCTTGCTCGGGACCGTGCATTTCGAAGAGTTCGATATCGGGTCCGGTTCCGATCTTGACCATCGCCTGCGCACGCACGACCGTTCCGGGGAACGCGCCGACGGCCCGCTCGAATTCGGGTCCCTGTCGCGGCGGGTCCTGCGGTCCGAAGGACTGGTAGATCACCTGGCCGCCGAAAGCTTCCACCAGGAACGATTTAGCTGCTTCGATGTCGGGCACCGTGATGCCGATATGATTGACGCCGCGAATGACGGGTGCGGTCATGACAGTCTCCATTCTTATTTAGGCGATCCGCCCGGCCCACGACGGCGCGGGCGCCTAGTTTCAATTGGTCTTGAGGAAATCGATCAGAGCGGCGGCGACTTCGTCCGGCCGCTCGTCCGCGACATAGTGGCTGCACCGGGCGATCGAGCCGCCCGTCACATTGGTGGCGAACTCCTTGAGCATGGGGACCATCTGCGCACCGAAGCGCTGGTCCCCACCCAAGCCAAGCACCGGTATCTCGAGCGGCTGCTTCTTGTACTCGAGCGCGGCCGCATGGTCGGCAGCGAGGCTGCGATACCATTCCATGCCGCCGCGCGTGCGGCCAGGAAGAGCCATTGCTTTCGCGTAGATCGCGATGTCCGCCGGATCGAAGGTGCTGTGATCGTAGAACCGCTCTGCCATGAAGGTCGAAACATAGTCATATTCACGGCCATGGATCAGGCGCTCGGGCAGATCCCGGTTCATATGGAAGCTGAAGTGCCAGAGCCTGGCGGTTGTCGTCTCCCATCCGGTCCAGCCGGGAAGCGGAACATCCAGGACGGCCAGGTGGGTAACAGCCTCCCGATAGATGGCGGCCTGCGGCAACGACACCATTCCGCCAATGTCATGGCCGCACACGACGTAGCGTTCATGCCCAAGGGCAACCATGACCTCGTGCGCGTCGCGCGCCATCGTGGCCTTGTCATAGCCGTCAAGCGGGCAGTCGGAAAAACCCGCGCCGCGCAGATCCATGGCCACCACGCTGAAATGCTCGGCGAGCAGCGGCATCACATGGTGCCATTCCCACCATGTCTCCGGCCAACCGTGAAGCAGAAGGATCGGCGGGCCTGAGCCCCCCGTGACGGCGTTGATCTTGATGCCATTCACCGGCACCATCTGCTGGGTAAACTCTTCCAAAGTTGCGATCATGATCGCTTTCCAATCGATGTTGACGTTCAAACAGAGCTCGCGGCCAGCGCTTAGGGCTGGCCGAAATCGGTGGCGATCGTGATGTCGCGCCAGGCGTCGATATCGCTGCGAAAGGAAGCCAGCTTTCGCTCGGCGATCGAATGCGCGATCGGGCCGAGCGGCAGATGAAGCGGGGCATTATCGGCATCGACTGCCTGCAAGATGACCGCGATCGCCTTCTCGGGATCGCCGGCCTGATTGCCGTTGTTGGTTTCGCGATAGTGCCTGCGCGAGCTCGCGGCGTATTCCGGCATCTCGTTGGCCGCCATCGTGATCGAACGGCCAAGGAAATCGGTGCGAAACGGCCCAGGCTCGACGATCAGCACGCGAATGCCGAACGGCATCAGCTCGCCGGCGAGCGCTTCGGAAATCCCTTCCAGGGCGAACTTGGCGGCATGGTAATAGCCTCCACCGCCACGACCCTCGATGCCCGCGCCGGACGACATATTGACGATCGTTCCGCCCGAACGTCGTAGGACGGGCAAGGCGGCTCTGGTGGTTTCGATCAGACCGAAGACGTTTACCTCGAACATCGGCCGATATTCCTCGGGCGTGCCTTCCTCGATCGCGCCGAACAGCGCGTAGCCGGCATTGTTCACAAGCACGTCAAACCCGCCAAAGGTCTCGACCGCCTTTGCGACCGCTGCCTTGGCTGCCGCCGCATCCGTCACGTCGAGCGGCAAGGTGATCATGCGGCCGCCGAAAGGCTCGGCCATTTCCTCGATCGTCTTGACATTGCGGGCCGTCGCAATGACCCGGTCGCCACGCTGTGCTGCGGCGAGCGCGAGCCGCTGGCCGAAGCCGCTTGAGCAGCCTGTGATGAGCCAAGTTTTCATTACTTCTTCTCCGAGTTGTTTTCACACGCTGCCGTCGCCGCGAGCCGTCATGTCGGCCATGACGACCAGTCCTTCTCCCCGAGGCCCGCCGAGACAGCTTTGTTCAGCTCCCCGCGGACAGCTTCAAGCATCGGGAGACCCGCGCCGATGCGTTGGACGGTCGCGATGCCGAAGCCACAGGGGTGGCTTCGGGGCATGGGTCACGAAACTTCCGCAGCCCTGAGCCTGAACATCAGGGCGTCGGCTTCATTTGCTCGCCGCTTCGGCGATGACATCGGCGACTTCGCCCGGATGCGAGATATAAACCGCATGGCTGGCACCGGGCACCTCGGTGACCTTCGCACTTGCCCGCTTGTACATAGACCGCTCCGCCTCGGCGCTGATAGCCATGTCCAGCCCGGCCACGATGCCGTAGCTCGGCTTGGTCTTCCAGGCCGCGTGCTGCGTCTTGGTTCCGAGGATCTTCGCCGAAACCGGCACCTGCGAGTCGGTCATGAAATCCGTCTCGGCTTTGGACAGGTCAGCGGCGAATCCCGCCCGGAACTTCGCGGGGTCGAACAGCAGGAAGCCGTCAGAAGTCGCCTTGAACGCGTCCGCGGTCGGACTCGGCCACTTCTCAAACAGATCGCCTACGCCCTCGCCAACATCCGGGACGATGGCCGCGACATAGACAAGTGCCGAAATCTTCGGGTCGACGCCGGCTTCGGTGATGATCTGACCACCATAGCTGTGGCCGACGAGGACGACCGGCCCATTTTGCTGCTCGATAGCGCGGTGAACCGCCTGAACGTCATCCGCCAGCGAAGTGTTCGGTTCCTGAACGACCGTGACTTTCAAGCCCTTGGCGACCAAGCGCTCATAAACGCCCCTCCAGCCGCTGCCATCGACCAACGCGCCATGGACCAAAATCACATTTTGGGCCGGCTGCGCGAAAGCGGAGGGCGCGCCGAACACCACTGCAAGAGCCGCAGCACCGAGATAGAGAGACTTGAGAGACATTTGCCGATCCTTCCGAATGACATGGGGTGATACACGAGAGACGGTCCGACCGACCGATGGTGGGAATCTAGGTGCTTAGATTTGTTCTTTAACTGACATAAATGTATTCTCGGCGTTCAGTTTTGTGTGGGCGGTCGAGATGGAATGGAGTGACGTCAGGATCTTTCTTGCTATTGCGCGATCCGGCACGCTCGGCGGCGCCGCGCGTTCTCTTCAGACAAGCCATCCGACCGTCGGCAGGCGCCTTCGTGCACTTGAGCAGGCGATCGGTCACACGCTTTTCCAGCGGACTGCGAATGGTCTTGTTCTGACCGACGAGGGCCACGGGATCATCGCGCTGGCGGAGCAGATGGAAGAAGGCGCGCTGGCCATGGAGCGCCGGCTTGCGGGGCAGGAGCAGAATCTCAAAGGCAGTCTGCGCATTTCGTCAGCGGACTGGTTCGGGGCCTATGTCCTGCCTCCTATCCTGGCGGATTTCTCCAAAGCCTATCCCAATGTGAACGTCGAAATCCTGACCGGCACACGCCTGTTCAACCTCGCCCAGCGGGAGGCCGACGTCGCTTTTCGTATCGTTCCGTTCGACACTGCCGATGTCGTTCAGCGGCGACTCTTCAGGCTCGAATACGGCGTCTATATTGCCGAGGAGGCGCCTGATCCCAAATATGGGGATGGGACCGGTTTCCGGCTGATCACCCATGACACATCCACGGGCCATTTCCCTGACATAGCGTGGCTCATCGAGAGTTTCCCCAACGCGAGACCGGTCCTGCGGTCGAACAACCGCAACGTCCAGGGGCGCATGTGCAGGCAAGGCGTCGGCATCGCCGTCCTGCCCCGCGTGGTCGGCAATCAGATCCCGGGTATCCGCAGGCTGGACCTGCCGACGTCGCCGCCAGCGCGAGACATTTGGATGGGATACCACCGCGACCTACGGCGTCTTCAGCGTCTTCGCGCGTTCATCTCGACGGTATCGGACCATCTCGTGAACGCGACCGCATGATGTGCGGCCCTGAAATGGCTCAACGTTCCCGGTGCCGAGGACCACGTCGTTCCCGGCTGGGAGTCTGAACCGGTGTACCAGCACAAAAGCACCGCGTCAGACCAGGGCGCACACCGTCTTCGTCTCGAGATAGTTCTCCAGGCCGGGCGCGCCGTTCTCGTAGCCCCAACCAGACTGCTTGTGACCACCCTTGGGCAGTTCCGGCGAGAAGTAGGAATGGCAGTTGATCCATACGGTGCCGGAACGGATGCGCGCCGACAGACGATGCGCGGTGGAGAGATCGCGCGTCCATAGGCTTGCCGCGAGGCCATAGGGCGAGTCATTGGCAAAGGCGACCGCCTCATCCAGCTCGTCGAACGGCGTCACGGCGACGACGGGTCCGAAAATCTCCTCGCGCATCATGCGCATCTGCGGCCTGACGCTTGTGACCACGGTAGGCTCGAAGAAGGTGCCCGTCCGCTTTCCGCCGACAACGATGTCGGCGCCGGCTTGCTCGCCTTCCGCGACAAAAGCCGCGACGCGTTCGGCCTGGACCGCGTTGACCAGCGGTCCGAGATCGGTATCGGGATCGAGCCCGTGACCGAGCCTCAGCTTCTTCGCTTCCGCCGCCAGCCCCTCGATCAGCTTTTCGCAGATCGAGCGATGGGCATAGACGCGTGAGCCGGCGACGCAGACCTGGCCGGCATTGGCGAAGATGCTGCGCGCGATGCCGGGGATCGCGAGCTCCATATCGGCATCGGGCATGACGATGGCCGGCGACTTGCCGCCGAGCTCGAGCGTGAGCTTCTTCAGATTGCCGCTTGCGGCAACGACAATCAGCTTGCCGACCTCGGTCGAGCCGGTGAAGGCGACCTTGTCGATACCCGGATGCGCGGCAAGCGCGGCGCCGACCGTCTCGCCCGGGCCGGTGACGATATTGACGACGCCGGCCGGCAGGCCGGCCTCGATCATGAGCTCGCCGAGCCTCAGCGCCGTGAGCGAGGTCTCCTCCGCCGGCTTCAACACGACGGTGCAGCCGGCGGCGAGCGCGGGCGCGAGCTTCATCGCCGCCATCAACAGCGGCGAGTTCCACGGCGTGATGGCCGCCACTACACCGATCGGCTCGCGCGTCGTATAGGCGAAGATCTTCTTGCCCACCGGCTGGTGCGAGATGGAGGTGGGAATGGTCGTGCCAAGGATCTTGGTGGCGAAGCCGGCGAAGTAGCGGAACTGCTCGGCGGCTGCCGGTATTTCGCCGAAGCGCGCGGTCTTCAGCGACTTGCCCTGGTCGAGGGTCTCAAGCTCGGCAAGCTCGTCCGCTTGGCGGTCGATCGCCTCGCCGATCCGCCACAAAAGCTTGCCGCGCGCCGAAGACGTCATGCCGCACCAGGCATCGCTCTCGAACGCGCAGCGAGCCGCCGCTACGGCCCGGTCGGCATCCTCCGCGGTGCCCTGCGCAAGCTTGGCGAGCAGGCGTCCGCTGGCGGGATCGGTGGCCGGCATGGTCGCGCCATCGGAAGCGTCGTACCATCGGCCGCCGATCAGGTGCTGCAGGCGTGGTCGCGCGAGAAAGGCCTTCACGCTCTCGTGCCTGGGATCGCTGTTGCGGATGGCGATGGTCATGGCCTGGATTCCGTTCTCAGCCCTGAGTGGATGGCGGAGCGCTGCGGTCCGCCATTGCCCTGACGGCGCGAGCGCTCCACGGATGATGGAGTGATAGCCGGTGCAGCGGCAGATGTTGCCTTCGAGCGCCGCGCGGATGGCGGGCTCGTCGGCGTCGAGGTGCTCACGCAGCAGCGCCGTCAGCGCGATCGTGAAGCCTGGCGCGCAATAGCCGCACTGGAAGGCGTTCTCCTCGGCAAGCGCGCTGCGGATGATGGCCGCCTCGGGCAGGGCGTCGAGACCTTCGGGCGTGAGGATGTCCGCGCCGACGATCTGCCATGCCATCAGCAGGCAGGCATTCACCGGCCGCTCATCCACCAGCACGGCGCAGGCGCCGCAGCGGCCGATGCCGCACGCCTTTTTGGCCGCCGTCAGCCCCAGCCGCTCGCGCAGTATGTCGATGAGGCGCATGTCAGGCGGAACCTGCATCGCCGTGTCCGCGCCGTTGAGGCGAAAGGCGACCGCAATCGTCTCGATCATGCCGCCGCTCCCAGCGCGTCGAGCAGCCTTTCGGCATCGAAGGGCGCGGCGTGCGGCCAGACGCCGGTCGCGTCGGCAACCGCATTGGCGATCGCCGGCGTGACCGCGCCGATGCCGAGCTCGCCGGCGCCGCGCGGCCCGAACGGGTCGCCGGGGTCGAGGTCCTCGAGCGCGTAGGTTGCGACGGATTCGGGCGCGTCGGCAATGCTGGGCATCATGTAGGTGTCCAGGTTGGCGGTGACGTAGCGGCCGTCCTGCATGGCGGCGTGCTCGGTCAGCGTGAAGCCGACGCCCTGCAGCCCGCCGCCTTCGATCTGGCCGAGATAGGCGGCGAGATCGAGGATCGGCCCGGCGGCGGTATGCTGGCTGAGATCGAGCACACGCACCTGCCCGGTGATGCGGCTGACGGCCACCCGCGCCAGGGTCACGCCGAAGGCGAAGATCATGCGGGCATTGCCCTCGAAATAGTCAGACTTGGGAAACTCGAAGCTCGTTGCCGCGAAAGGCAGTTCTTCGGGATCGAGCCCTTCCGCCAGCGCGGCGAAGCTCAGCAGCAACTCGCCGCTGTTCGAATGGCGCTCGACGATGCCGCCCGGTGCGATCGCCAGGGTTGCGGGCTCCCGGCCGAGGTCTTCGGCCGCACGAGCGAGGATGCGCTCGGCCAGCGCCGGAGCCGTCTTCGCCGCGACCTTCCACACGACGAAGGTGCCGCGCGACGCCGTGGTCGAGCCGGATTCCGGGGTCCGGCCCGTATCGCCGGTCACCGGCCTGATGTCGTCGCGGCCGCAACCCAGCGCTGAGGCGACGGCGGACCTGATCGAGGTCAGCAGGCCTTGGCCCATCTCGTCCAGGCCGTAGAGCGCCTCGATCGCGCCGTCGGCAGCGAGCCGCAACGCGCCGCCTGCCGGATCGGGCGGCAGCGTGCCCAGCCCGTTGCCCTGGTAGTTCATCGCCATGCCGGTGCCGACGATTTCGGAACCATCATCGGATGGGCCGCGAGGCTTTTGCCAGATCGGGTCGGCCGCGGCGGCCTGGAGCATTTCCTCCAGGCGCTCGGACGGCGCGACGACCTGGCCGAGATAGCCGCGCGTGCCAGGCTTGCGCATATTCCTGCGGCGGATTTCCAGGACATCGAGTCCGCATTCCGCTGCCAGCCGGTCCATCTGGCATTCGACCGCGAAAGCCATCTGGTTGGCGCCGAAGCCGCGGAAGGCGCCGCACACGCCGTTGTTGGTGTAGGCGAGCCTGCCCGACGTGCGAACATTCCGAACCACATAGGGCCCGCAGGCGTGTTCGAGCGCAGTTTCCAGGACTGCGGGCCCAAGCGAGGCGTAGGCGCCGGCGTCGGAGATCACATCCACCTGTTGGGCAAGCAGCAAGCCGTCCGCATCGCAGGCCGTGCGCATGCGGATCTTCATCGCGTTGCGCTTGGCGCCGGCAAGGACGGATTCGGCGCGGTCGAGCTGCAGGCGCACCGGGCGACCGGTCTTGAGGGCGAGCAAGGCGAGCGCCGGCTGCACGGTCAGCTCGTCCTTGCCGCCGAACGCGCCTCCCGTCGGACTGGTGACGACGCGGATATTCTCCTCCGGCAGGCCCAGGATGCGCGAAAGCTGCAGCCGGTCGCGCAGGCCGTACTGGCCGCCGGCGCAGACATTCAGTGTTCCATCCATATCTACGAAGGCATAGCCGCCTTCGGTCTCCATGAAACCGTGCATCTGGCGCGGCGTTTCGTAGACGCCCTCGACGACGCGGGCGGCGCGGGCAAAACCGTCGGCGATGTCACCGCGTTCGAAGCCGAGGGAGGTTTGCAAATTGCCCGCCGCGTGCACGGGCTCGGCGTCGGCTGAAAGCGCCTGCTCCGGATCGGAGACGACGGGCAGCGGCGCATAGCGCACCTGGATGAGGCCGAGCGCGCGCTCGGCGGTCTCGGCATCGACTGCCGCCACCGCCGCGACGGCATCCCCGACATAGCGGACCTTGTCGAAGCAGAGCGCCGGCTGGTCTTGCACGACAATGCCGAAGGCGTTGCTTCCGGCGATGTCGCGATGCGTGACGACTGCCGCGACGCCGGGCAAGGCCTCAGCCGCGCTTGTGTCAATCGAGAGAATCCTCGCGTGGGAAATGGCGGCGCGCAAGATCCGACCCACCAGCATGCCCGGCTGGCGATGGTCGGTCAGGTATCTCAGCTTGCCCTCGATCTTCGCCGGTCCGTCAGGGCGCATGTGCCAGCGCTCGCCGGCATTCGATCGCGTCAGCCGGATCTCGCCGGCCGGCGGCGTGGCGGGGCGGACGGCCGGAGTGCGGGGCCTGGAGGGTTGCGCGTCAGGTTTACCGCCGCTCAGCCCGTGCACGAGGGCGTTGGCCGCAAC
>NZ_RZSB01000789.1:0-2696 GCF_004023285.1 Mesorhizobium sp. M2A.F.Ca.ET.067.02.1.1 | reverse complement strand
GCCGAACGTGGCGACGGTCGAGGACGCCAAGAACGCTTACATGCTGTCCTGGAAGCTGGCGCTGAAGGCCAACGCGCTCTATCGCGACGGCTCGAAGCTGTCGCAGCCGCTCAACGCCTCGCTACTCGCCGATGGCGAGGAGGACGAGGACGAGGCGGTCGAGCAGCTGATCGCGGCACCCGCCGCGCAGCGCGCCGTGCAGGTGACGGAAAAGATCGTCGAGCGCGTCATCGAGCGTCTCTACCGCGACCGCGAAAAACTGCCGAACCGCCGCAAGGGTTATACGCAGAAGGCCGTCGTCGGCGGCCACAAGGTGTATCTCCGCACCGGAGAATTCGATGACGGTCGTCTCGGCGAGATCTTCATCGACATGCACAAGGAGGGTGCTGCCTTCCGTGCGATGATGAACAACTTCGCCATCGCTATCTCCCTCGGCCTGCAGTACGGCGTGCCCCTCGACGAATATGTCGAGGCCTTCACCTTCACCAAGTTCGAGCCGGCCGGCATGGTGCAGGGCAACGACGCGATCAAGAACGCGACGTCGATCCTCGACTACGTGTTCCGCGAGCTCGCCGTCTCCTATCTCGGCCGCCACGACCTCGCCCATGTCGACCAGTCGGACTTCGACAAGACGGCGCTCGGCCGCGGCATCACCGAAGGCAAGGCGACGCCCTTCTCCAAGGGCCTCTATCGCGGCGCTTCGCCGGTGAAGCTGGTCTCGGGCATCGGCAGCGAGCCAAAGGGCTGCTTTGGCGGGGGTTCAAGTCCCTCTCCCGCTACCATCACCCCTGCCCGCGCCGCGCCGACCGCTTTCGCCGGTTCCAACGTGCTGGCGCTGAAGCCAGCCAGCGACGAAGCGCTCGCCTACAAGCGCGACTATGAGGAGCGCGCCAGGGAACTGGCCGAAGACATGGTGGAAGAAGAAGCCGAGGCCGCCGGCGGCGCCGAAGCTCTCTTCACCGACGCCGCCGCCAACGAGGCGGCCGAGGCGAAGAAGCTCGCCGCGACCCGCCGCCAGCAGTCGCTGCTCCAGGGCTACACCGGCAACGAATGCTCCGAGTGCCACAATTTCACCATGGTGCGAAACGGCACCTGCGAGAAGTGCGATACGTGTGGTTCGACGAGCGGGTGCAGCTGAGGATTAGCCCCCCTGCCGCTAACGCGGCAGGGGTATTTTTTTGAGGGAGCGTTTCACCTGCAGGTGAAAAAGGAAAGGAAGCAAAATATGTCGGAAAAGACTCTGACGGCATTTGGGTCCGCGTGCCGAGGAATCAGAATGGCTCGAAAGTTGCGGATGATCGATCAGGCAAGGGAGTTCGAATGTTCTCCGTCGTTTATCTCTGCCGTTGAAACAGGAGGAAAGCAGGTTCCAGAAGGCTATGTCGAAAAATTCGGAGATTGGCTGAAACTGGACCTAGTGACGAGAAAACACCTTCAGGCACTGGCTGACGCCCGTGCGAATGTCATTCGATTCACACCCGTCAATAAAGAAAGAGCCGCGCTTGCGAGAAGATTGTTCAGGAAGATCAATAAGATGTCTCCTGACGAGATACGAAAACTCGATGCGGATCTTCCAGGAGATTAAAAATATGAGCCACGATTACTGCGTCCCTCCAAAACGCCGCACCGAAATTGAGATACTTGCTGCGGCATGGCGCGAGGCATTGCGGATACCAACCACCTGCCAAGCTCCCGATATGATCGGCGTCCTTGAAAACGAGATGCCAAGGCTATTTGGCGATTTCGCATTGGTTGTCAAAGATGACTATCAAATGGACGGAGCTGAAGGATACACGGAATTCGATCCGCCTTGCGTAGTGCTGTCCGCAACAAGTTATCAATCCGCCGCGAACTTTGAAGGACGAGGTAGGTGGACAGCGGCCCATGAGTTGGGGCATTTGGTTCTTCACAAGTCTGCGGTTCCGTTGGATCGGGCTCCAATCCGATACTCCAAAATGAAAGAATTGCCGGAGTTTGCGAGCGCAGAGTGGCAGGCGAACGCATTCGCCGCTGCGTTTTTGATGCCAGAAGCGCTAGTTCGGGACTTCTTTGAAATTTCGGAAATTATGACGTTCTTCGCAGTCAGCCGAAGCGCGGCCGAGAATCGCGTGAAAAACCTCGGACTTTCCGAACAACGTCCTATTCCGCCTCAAGTTAGGGCAGCAATTTCGAATCTGCACAACATGACTGGAATACCAAAGCCGGCTCGATGAGCCGGCTTTGGATACCGCGAAAAGGCCGGAGCCGACGCGGGGCGAAGAGGTTGATTTCCCTCTCCTGTAGCAAGGTCATTATAAGGGAACGTCTTCCTTGGAGTCGAGGTAGCTTCGGCACATGAAAGGTATGAGGACGTGGATATGTCAAACAAAGAGCGTAAAACCTTCGACGTCGGCAGAGACTCCAAATCCGGTCAATTTGTGCCAGTCAAAGTGGCAGAACGCCGGCCCAATACCACCACCGTAGAGCGGGTACCAAAACCCGGATACGGTGATACAAGAAATGAGCCGTCTCGGAAAAAGTAGCCGGTATGGCGTATAGGGTGAGGAATGTTTCGACAGTTCTTCGTCGAGCATCCTCACCCGATGTCGCTTCGATTGCTAGGTTCGTGCAACAGCCCATCATCGGCGCTCGACAACCTTTCCCGAACACATAATGATCGATCACATCACCATCGAAGTCAGCGACCTCGCCAAGAG
>NZ_RZSB01000788.1:0-2708 GCF_004023285.1 Mesorhizobium sp. M2A.F.Ca.ET.067.02.1.1 | reverse complement strand
AGCATGGAGGCCGGCATCGAGCGGGTCTCCAAGGAGCTTGCCAGGACCTATCCCTCGCTCAGCCAGAACCTGATCCTGGTGTCGCTGGAGCTGCGCGCCGGGCGCAGCCTGGACGACGCGCTCAAGGCGCTCGCCGACCGTCTCAGCCTCGACGAGGTGCGCTCCTTCGCGACCCTGCTGCAGCAATCCAAGGAACTCGGCACCAGCCTGTCGGGCTCGCTGCGCGTCTTCTCCGACGAAATGCGGCACAAGCGCATGTCGCTGGCGGAGGAGAAGGCGCATGCCTTGCCGGCCAAGATGTCGGTGCCAGTGACGGTCTGCATCCTGCCGGTGGTGCTGATGATCGCCATTATTCCGATCATTGTGAAGCTGACGGCGCATCACTGAGGTATGCTGATATTCGGGTGAGGCCGGCCTGCGAATAGCGACTTTCTGCGCTTCCGGTGCTCACGTACTTCAAGTACGCTCCGCTCCGGTTCTCGAAAGCCACTATTCTCGACACGGCCTGACCCGAATCTCAGCATACCTCAACCATCGCTGGTCGGCTGGTTAACGCATTCTTGGCGGGCAACCAAAATTTAGCTGCATTTCGGCACCGAAGCTTAATCGCTCTCCTGTAGCGTCTTTTCGTGAAGAACGACCCGGCAAATCGGGCGATGGGGCAGGGGCATGCGTCAGAGACTTCCCAAGGCAGCGGCGGCATTGGCGGCCGTCTTGATGATTACCGGCTGCACGACGAACAACAACGTCGACACGACCAAGACCACGGCGATCCAGCCGGTGGCCAAAGATGTCAGCGCCAATGATCTCGTCGAAGGCAAGGCGCAGTTCCGCGAGGCGAATTTCGGCCTGGCCGAACAGCATTTCCGCAAGGCGGTCGAGCTCAGATCCGACAATGCCGAAGCCTGGATGGGGCTTGCCGCTTCCTATGACGAGCTCGGCCGTTTCGACTTCGCCGACCGCGCCTATGCGCAATTGTTGAAGGTCGCCGGCCGCAAGCCGCAGATCGTCAACAATATGGGTTATTCGCAGCTTCTGCGCGGCAACAGGAAGAAGGCGCGTGCGCTGCTCCTCGAAGCCAAGGCCGGCATGGCCGACCAGACGGTGGTCAACGCCAA
Organism: Mesorhizobium sp. M2A.F.Ca.ET.067.02.1.1; assembly: GCF_004023285.1. Taxonomy (NCBI): domain Bacteria; kingdom Pseudomonadati; phylum Pseudomonadota; class Alphaproteobacteria; order Hyphomicrobiales; family Phyllobacteriaceae; genus Mesorhizobium; species Mesorhizobium sp. M2A.F.Ca.ET.067.02.1.1. Next base: position 1,590 of record NZ_RZSB01000788.1, on the reverse strand, counting down.
TCTGGCACTCCTGAACAAGAGCTAGAGCCTTATCGGGCTTGGCTTAAATCGTTCCGCCCGAATTCCTCGGCCGCCGGCCGAACGCCGTTTCAGCGAAACGCGACAAGTTCCACCCGTTACAATTTTCGTTTGTCGATTGGCGAAATCAAAGCGACAGGGTTGAATTTCCGGCTGGCGGACGCACGCCTGTCAACCGGCTTACCAGGTGTACAACGTCGGGCGAATATCGTTTTTCGCGGGGATCGCCTCGCGCTGGTGAAAAGAACTGTTTCAATATAAACCAACAATTTCTAGTCTTCGCTTCTGCTGGATGCAGTAGTGGATGCTTTGTAAACCTTGTCGGAAGGTTGGGTCGAAAGGTTAGCTGAAAACGGTATCAGCGGGCCGCCGTTAACCTAGAATGCAGCGTCACTGACCACTCCCAAGAGGCGGCGGCTCAACAATGTTGGATTTTAGTTCGCTCCTGCTCGCGGCGGCGTTGTCGGGTACGTGCCTCAGCATCACCATGCTTGCGATCTGGCTCACCGCTCCGCGGGCGCCCTTCGTGCTGACGGTGGCGTGCGGCATCCTTGTGCTTGTCGCGCATGTCGTTCTGTTCTGGCAATACAGCAAGGAGCCCAACCCCTGGCTCTGCCAGGCAGTGCTGGTGCTGCTCAGCCTGGGTTTCCTCATCATCTGCCTGTCGGCGATGCAATATCTGGGCGTCGGCAACCATGGTAGCGTTGTTCTGCCGACATTGGCAGCCATGGCCGCCGGCGCCGTCTTCACCTATCTCGGATTCGACGGCATCGGTTTCCTCATCACCTATTCGGCCGTCACGGCGCTGCTCGCGGCGATCGGAACGATGTTCTGGATGAAGGGCGATCACGACCGCAGGATCCTGCTCGTCGTCTCGTTCCTGAGCGGAGCCTGCGGCTTGTCCTTCGCGCTGTGCGGCCTGGTGTTGCTGGTGCAAGGGCAATGGGTTCTCGGTGCTGCGCCCGACAACTGGGCGGAGCGGTTGAACACCGTCGTCGCGGTTGCCTGCATGACCGGCCTCGGGGCGCTGACGCTTTCGCTGCATCATCTGCAAGCGCAGATCGAGCTCAAGGCCGAGACCATGACCGATCCGTTGACCGGCCTGATGAACCGCAGGGCGCTCAACGAACTCTACGGCGATCGCAGCTTCGGTCCGTTCATGGCGATCGCGATGTTCGATCTTGACCATTTCAAGACGACCAACGATGTCTTCGGCCATCCCGTCGGCGACAAGGTCCTTTGCCGCTTCGCGGCGGTGATCAAGAAATATGGCAGGACAGGGGTCGACGCCTTCCGGCTCGGCGGCGAGGAGTTCGCGATCGTCATGTCGCGGATCACGCCTGAAAAGGCGCATGACATGGCAAGCCGCATCGGCGTCGCCTTCGGCACCGAGATCGTCGCGACGCATCGCGGCCCGCTGCGCAGCAGCGTCAGCGGCGGCATGGGATTTGGCGCAGCTAGTGGCCGGACCCTGGACGAGGTGCTGGCCGAAGCGGACGCCGCGCTCTATGCCGCCAAGCGCGCCGGGCGGAACCGCGTTATCGCCCAACGAGAACAGGGCCAGCCCGATAG
>NZ_RZSB01000787.1:0-2712 GCF_004023285.1 Mesorhizobium sp. M2A.F.Ca.ET.067.02.1.1 | reverse complement strand
TGCCGAGCCGCTCGGCGGCCTTGGTCATGTGGCCATGCTCGGCGACGGCGACGAAGATGCGCAACTGGTCGAGGGTCATAGCGCAACTAAGAAGCAAAATCGATCGGAATTACAAGAGCTGCTTGTTAGACGGATCAATTGCTTTGTTCTAAGTTTTTAGCTGGACTTGGAAAAAATTGGTCGCCAGAGGCCAAGAGTGGGAAATGGCAGGGCGCTTCAAATCCCTATTCGCGCATTGGAGCCGCCGGCTGAAGCGGCAGCTTGCCGGCGAGCGCTATCATCCTGAACTTCACTACATGCGCGGCCCGGGGTCTAAGACGAAGGCCAAGATGGCGAACGGCAAGAGCGTTCGCCAATCATGAGCAAAGCCGCGCCGCGCGGCGCCAATTCCGCACCCTCGCAACGGCCTCTTTCCGACACTCACGCGCCAAATGAGGGCGACGGCGTCGAGACTTCGCCCAGCGTCTCCGACCGCGTCGCCAAGACCACCTGCTATATGTGCGCCTGCCGCTGCGGCATCGACGTCCACATCAAGGACGGCAAGGTCCGCTACATCAACGGCAACAAGGACCATCCGGTGAACCGCGGTGTGATCTGCGGCAAGGGCAGCGCCGGCATCATGCAGCATTACAGCCCGGCGCGGCTGAAGAAACCGCTGCTGCGCACAGGCCCGCGCGGCTCGGGCGAATTCCGTGAGATCGAATGGGACGAGGCTCTGACCATCGCCACCGAGAGGCTGTCGGCGATCCGCCGCACCGATCCGAAAAAACTCGCCTTCTTCACCGGACGCGACCAGTCGCAATCGCTGACCGGCTGGTGGGCGTCGAAATTCGGCACGCCGAACTTCGCCGCGCATGGCGGCTTCTGCTCGGTCAACATGGCGGCCGGTGGGCTCTACACGATCGGCGGCTCATTCTGGGAGTTCGGCGAACCCGACTGGGACAACACGAAATACTTCATGCTGTTCGGCGTCGCCGAGGACCATGATTCCAACCCGATCAAGATCGGGCTGGGCAAGCTCAAGGCGCGGGGCGCCAAGGTGGTTTCGATCAACCCTTGCCGTACCGGCTACAATGCGATCGCCGACGACTGGATCGGCATCCGGCCGGGCACAGATGGCCTGTTCGTGCTGGCGCTGGTCCACGAATTGCTCAAGGCCGGGCGCGTCGACCTCGACTATCTGCTGCGCTACACCAATGCGCCGGTGCTGGTCGTGCAGGAGCCCGGGTCCGCCGATGACGGACTGTTCGTGCGCGATAGCGACGGTAATCCGCTTGCATGGGACAGGGTTGCGAAGCAGCCGGTCAACGCAGCCGGCCCCGAGGCAAAGCCGGCGCTGACCGGCAGCTACGAGGTCGGCGGGGGGCGTTGTGTGCCGGTGTTCCAGCTCATCGCCGATCGCTATCTGGACGACAGCTACTCGCCGGATGCCGTGGCGCAGCGTTGTGGCGTCAGCGCCGACATCATCCGGCGCATCGCGGCGGAATTGGCGCATGTCGCCTTCGAGCAGACGATCGAACTACCTATCGCCTGGACCGACTGGGCGGGCCGGCGGCACGAGACGATCAAGGGACGACCTGTGTCCATGCATGCCATGCGCGGCATCTCGGCCCATTCCAACGGCTTTCATACCTGCCGCGCCATCCATTTGCTGCAGGTTCTGCTCGGCACGGTGGACGTTCCGGGTGGCTTCCGGTTCAAGCCGCCCTATCCGCGCTGCGCGCCGCCGGGACCGAAGCCATGCGGAAAAAACGCCCAGCCGATGACGCCGCTGGACGGCGTGCCGCTCGGCTTCGTCTGCGGACCGGATGATCTTCTTGTCGACGAGGCCGGCCGTCCTGTCCGCATCGACAAGGCCTATTCCTGGGAAGCGCCCCTGGCAGCGCATGGGCTGATGCACACGGTGATCCGCAACGCCTGGGCCGGCGATCCTTATCCGATCGACACGCTGATGATGTACATGTCGAACATGGCGTGGAACTCGTCGATGAACACGGTCGAGACCATTGCCATGCTGACCGACAAGGACGAGGCCGGCGCCTACAAGATCCCCTTCATCATCTATTCCGACGCCTATTATTCCGAGACCGTGCCGTTCGCCGACCTGGTGCTGCCCGACACCACCTATCTCGAACGGGACGACTGCATCAGCCTGCTCGACCGGCCGATCAGCCATGCCGACGGCGCCGCCGACGCCATTCGCCACCCCGTGGTGCAGCCGGATCGCGACGTGCGGCCGTTCCAGTCGGTGCTGATCGAACTCGGCGCGCGGCTCGGCCTGCCTTGCTTCGTCAACGAGGACGGCTCGGCGACATACCGCGACTATGCCGACTACATCGTCAACCATCAGCGCACGCCCGGCATCGGCCCTCTAGCCGGCTGGCGCGGCAAGGATGGTGGCTCGATCGGCAAGGGCGACGTCAACCCAGACCAGTTGCAGCGCTACATCGACAATGGCGGCTTCTGGCACCACGATTTTTCCGACGACCAGCGCTATTACAAGATGGGCAACCGCGCCTATCTCGATTTCGCGGTCGAGATGGGTTTCATCCCCTGCGCAGAGCCGATCGTCTTCCAGCTTTACTCGGAGCCGATCCAACGGTTCAGGCTGGCAGCGCGTGGCCACGGCAAGGTGCAGCCACCCGACGCCGAACGCGGCCGCATCGAAGCCTATATGGACCCGCTGCCGTTCTGGTACGCACCCTTCGAGGA
>NZ_RZSB01000786.1:0-2714 GCF_004023285.1 Mesorhizobium sp. M2A.F.Ca.ET.067.02.1.1 | reverse complement strand
GAGTATCTCCTGGACATCGGCCTGCTTGATGCCGCTGTCGAACATCTTCTGCTCGAAGCGGTTGACGATGACGTTGGGCTTCACTTCCTTGCCGGCGGTCTCATAGACGGCCTGGATGAGGCGCTGCGTGTGGCGCAGGCAAGGCACCGTCATCTCGGCGACGATGTAGAGCTTGTTGGAACCCAAGAGCACCGTCTCGGTCCAGGGGAACCAGGTGCGCGGCATGTCGATGACGACATTGTCGAAGTAAGCCGCCACGAGATCGAGCATGCGAACGACCACATCGGTCTTGAAGGAGCGCATGTCCGAGGGACGCGTCGGCGCCGCGAGCACGCACAGGCCACTCGCATGTTTCGACAGCATCACATCGAGCAGTTGCCGGTCGAGGCGCTCCGGCTGGTTCTCGATTTCCGTGATGTCGAAGCGCGGCTCAAGGTCGAGATATTCGGCGCAGGCGCCCTGCTGGAAATTCAGATCGACCACGCATGTCGAAGCGCCGCGCGTCACCGAATGATGCAGTTGGAAGGCCGTCTGCAGGGCGAGCGTGGTGGTGCCGACGCCGCCGGCAGCCGGCATGAAGGTGTAGATGTGCGATTCGGTGTTCTCTTCCCGCCCCGGCCCCTGCAACGCCCGGATGACCGAGCGCACCAGGTCTGCCGTGGTGATCGGCTTGACCAGGAAGTCGGCGACCTTGAGCTGCACGAGGATGCGCACCGCCGCCGCGTTGAATTCCTGGGTGACGACGACCACGGGAACGCTGCCTTCCAGCCGGCGCATGACGCGCTGCAGCGACTCGATCTCCTCGAGCTTGGCCGCGTCCATGTCGACGATGACGGTGCCGAAATCGGTTTCGAGGGCTTCGCCGCGCAGCTCGTTGATGCTCTTTTCCACCGTCAGGAGCTCGATGACCTCGGAGGTCGCAAAAGCCGTCCGCGTGTCCTGCACGAACACCCTGTCGGTGGAAACGAGCAGGATCTTCTTGGTCTTGGTAGCAGATGCCATCTTTGTCGGCCGCTCAATTCGATGTCGTTGATGATGTTGTCGGCGCCGACGCAGCACCGGCCTTCGCGCCAACGGCGACAGTCTCGGAACCCGGACGTTGAGCCGGCACGAGAAGCCTTGTGTTCTGGACGCCGTACTTCCACGGATCGACCATCTGCATGGCGGTGTTGGATGCCTGCGCGTTGCCGACCCCCGGCGTCACCCCTTCGGTGCGCACATAGTCGTCGCTGGTGCAGCCGCCGGCGAGGCCAGTCAGCAAGAGAACAGTCCAAAGGGCGATGCGCATGGCCTTAGTCCTTCGGCAGGTCGAGGAAGTGGCCGGACGTGCCGGATACGGAGCGGGCGGCGCTGCCATCGGCCAGCGCCAGCGGACGCTTCGGCGCCGAGGCGTCCACCTCCTCGGTGTTGTTGAGGAAGTAGTCGGCGGCGCTTGCCGGCCGGGTGCCGTCGGTCGGCTCGACCATCTTCTTCGAGGGATCGACCGGCTTGGCCAGGTACGGCGTGACGATGATGACCAGATCGGTCTCGCGCCGCTGATAGGATTTCGAGGAGAACAGCGGACCGAGCACCGGCAGCTTGCCGATCCCCGGCACCCGCGATGTCGTGATGTCGTTCTGCGACTGCAGAAGGCCGGCGATCATGAAGCTCTGGCCGTTCTTGAGGTCGACCGACGTCCTGGCGCGGCGCACGATGAAGGCTGGAATGGAAATGCCGCTGCTGACCTGGATGGAAGCGGACGGGTCGATCGACGACACTTCCGGCGCGATGTCGAGGCTCAGGAGCCCGTCCTTCAGCACCGTCGGCGTGAAATCGAGGCCGACGCCGTACTTCTTGTAGGTGACGCTGATCTTGCCGTTGTCTTCGGAAACCGGGATCGGGAACTCGCCGCCGGCAAGGAAGCTCGCCGTCTGGCCAGAGCGGGCAATCAGATTCGGCTCCGCGAGCCGCCGCGCCAGGCCGCGTTCCTCCAGCGCCTTGATGGCGATGTCGATCGACAAGCCGTTCGACAGCAGGCTGCCGATGATCTCGCCCGTTCCGGCAGCCGGCACATCTCCCCCGTCCGGGTTAAGCACGACTTTGCGGTTGCCGATGCCATAAGCGAAATTGGCCGCGTATTTGGCGCCGAGATCCTGCCCGGCCTGGCGGTTGATTTCGACGAAGCGGACGTTGAGCTGCACCTGTTGCGAGGACGAGATATTCACCGAGTTGATGACTTCCTCGTTGCCGGAAAAGCGCGACGCTATCTTGCTGGCCTTATCTGCAGCGACCGCATCCTCGGCCTCGCCCGACAGCACGACGCGGCCGTTTGCCGAGCCGACCTTGATCTTGGCGTCGGGCACGCTGGCGCGGATGGTGCTGGCCAACTGGTCAGTATCCAGCGTCACCTCGATGTCGATGGTGCCGACAAGCTGCTTGTTCTGGTCGAACAGGGCGATGCCTGTGGTGCCGAGATTGTTGCCGAGCACATAGAAGGACTTGTCGGTCAGCGGGTTGACGTTGGCGATCTCCGGATCGCCGATGACGATCTGGTAGAAGGCGGCGCTCGTCATGATCGTCTTCGGCTTGCCCTTGGCGACCTTGATCGAGGCGTTCTTGTTCGCCGAGACATAGACGACGTCATTGCCCGCCCTTGCCGGCGCGGCGGCGCCAAGCATAGCCGCCACGAGCGCGATCGCGCCGAGAAGACGCCATCCCCCGGTCGTCCGAAATGC
>NZ_RZSB01000785.1:0-2731 GCF_004023285.1 Mesorhizobium sp. M2A.F.Ca.ET.067.02.1.1 | reverse complement strand
GGATCTCCTTCTTGGAGAGGTTCGCCTCCAGCCATAGCGACAGGAAGGCTTCCTTGATCTTGCGCTCGAGAGTGCGCTCGTTGGACAGGAACAGGTTCTTGGCGAGCTGCTGCGTGATGCTCGACCCGCCCTGGACCACCGAATTGGCGCGCACGTTCTCGAAGATCGCGCGCGACAGGCCCAGCACATCGATGCCGTAATGGTCGAAGAAACGCCGATCCTCCGTCGCCAGCACCGCCTTGATGACGATGTCCGGCATCTCGTCGACCGGCACGGAATCGCGCTGGATGATGCCGCGCTGGCCGATTTCGTTGCCGTAGCGGTCAAGGAAGGTGACGGCGAAGTCGCCCTGGTTGCGCCAGTCGCCGGTGGTGATGTCGAAGGCGGGCATGGCAAGCGCGAGCAGCACCACGAAACCGCTGGCGCCCATGGTGAAGCCCTCGCTCAGCACCTCGACGATGGCGCGGCGCCAGCCCTGCACACGGAAGCGGCGGGAAAAGATGGTCGCCGCTTCCCAGAATTCGCGCGCCTTGAAGCCGATCTCGTAGAGCGAAGTATCGAGCCACGCATCCACGGCGAGCAGCGCCGAAGCGATCCGGCCTCTTCTCCTGCGTGGTTTAGAGGGATTGTCCATTCCAGAATTCCACCCCGGCACTTCCGCCCGAAACAGCCGTGGCAGTTCCGGGGCGCCCTCCCTGCCAAACTAATCGACCATTTTAGCACCACTCACAAGGGCAGCGAAGCCACACCCAGGCTTTGTTGAACGCCATGGTTGATTGTGCCCCGAGCCATTCCAGGAAAAGTGAGCACTTCCTGGAAAAGTGAGCAGCGGTTTTCCGTCCGGAATTGCGTAAAACAAATACTAAGAGCGATATCACCGCGCCGCGATGAAGCGCATGAAATGCGTCACATCCGCCTCGCTCGGCTCCAGTCCGGTGAAGGAGCGCAGATAGGCGGCGAGATGGCTGACGCGCGCCTCGACAGGTTCCTTGAGGTCGAGCACGTAATAGCCGATTTGCATGTAGTAGAGGACGCGGGCGCGGATGAAGGCGTCCTCGCTCTCATAGCCGTGCCGGCGGTACATGTCGCGTATGGCCAGCAGTCGCTCCTCGTCGGCCTTGTCGATCATGCGCCGCACGTCGTCCGAGCGCCTTGCCCATTCGCGAACGGCGAAATCGAGCCTGGGATCGAACAGACGCTCGTCGGCCCAGCATTCGAAGACGTTCATCACACCCATGATGATGGTGTCGGCCGGCCGCCGCGCCCGCTCGACGATCGCGGTGGTGTTGGTCTCGTGCCAATGCTTGAGCAGTTGGTCGAGCAGGTCCTGCCGGCTTTCGAAATACCAGTAGAAGCTCGAGCGCGAGACGCCGAGCTTCTGTCCCAGCGTCAGCACGCGCACGCTCTCGATACCATCGGAAATCAGCGTTTGCAGCGCGAGGTTGATCCAGTCCGCGCGGGTTACCTTGATGTTGCCGGGCGCCGGCTCGTCCTGGGGAGCGGTCATGGTCATGAGCCAACAAGTGGCACGGCGCGGAGCAGCGCGCAAGCTCTGGACAGAAGTGTCTAGACACATATGTACGGGGCATATATCTTGAGAGCCTCCAACGAGAGGGGAGAGGCTCGTGAAGTCGCATTACCGGGCAGTGGTCATCGGCGGAGGCGTGGTCGGCGCCTCGGTGCTCTATCACTTGACGCGCTTTGGCTGGAGCGACGTGGCGCTGATCGAGCGCGCCGAGCTGACGGCGGGCTCGACCTGGCATGCGGCGGCCGGCTTCCACGCGCTCAACGCCGATCCCAATGTCGCCGCGCTGCAGGACTACACGATCAAGCTCTATCGCGAGATCGAGGCCGAGTCCGGCCAGAATGCCGGGCTGCACATGACCGGCGGCGTCAACATGGCGAGCGACCCGCAGCGCTGGGAATGGCTGAAATCGGCCTGGGCGGTGTTCCAGTCGGTCGGCATCGAGACGGCGCGGCTGGTGACGCCGAAGGAAATCAAGGAGATCTGCCCGATTGTCGATGTCAGCGGCGTGCTGGGTGGCCTCTATGATTCCAACGAGGGCCATCTCGACCCTTATGGCACCACGCATGCCTATGCGGGCGCCGCCAGGAAGCGCGGCGCCGACGTCATCCTGCGCAACCGCGTCGTCGAGCTGAAACAGCGCGCCGACGGCGGCTGGGACATCGTCACCGAGAAGGGCGCGATCGTCGCCGAGCATGTCGTCAACGCCGGCGGTCTCTGGGCCAAGCAGGTCGGGCTGATGGCCGGCGTCGACCTGCCGGTGACGCCGATGGAGCATCATTATTTTGTCACCGAGGACATTCCGGAAGTCGCGGCGCTAGACAAGGAGCTTGGCCTTGCCGTCGATCTCGATGGCTTCTCCTATCTGCGCCAGGAGCGGAAGGGCGTGCTGCTCGGCGTCTATGAGCAGAACCCGAAACACTGGAACATGGACGGCGCGCCCTGGGATTACGGCATCGAGCTGATCCCCGAGGATATCGATCGCATCAGCCCCGAGCTTGCCAAGGCCTATGAGCGCTTTCCCTGCCTGGCCACGGCCGGTATCCGCAAATGGGTCAACGGCGCCTTCACCTTCACGCCGGACGGCAACCCGCTGGTCGGCCCGGTCAGGGGGCTGAAGAATTACTGGGTCGCCTGCGGCGTCATGGCCGGCTTCAGCCAGGGCGGCGGTGTTGGCAAGTCGCTGGCCGAGTGGATGATTTACGG
>NZ_RZSB01000784.1:0-2741 GCF_004023285.1 Mesorhizobium sp. M2A.F.Ca.ET.067.02.1.1 | reverse complement strand
CCGCGTTTGCAACAAACGCTGAGATAGCGCCGGCGGCTTCCCCCTTCGAGCCGTGATCGGCGCAAATCAAGCGCCTCTGGCCTCCAGCCACTTTTCGATATTGCGGCAGCAGCCTTCGGCGCATTGAAGGCCGTGCCGACCTTCGCGAGAAAGATCACCCTTGCCTGGAAGCGATAGGCCTCTAGTTGGAGCCGTTCGCCGCAGCCGGGTCGACCCGAGCCGGATTTGCAAGAAAATCACCGTCACTGTGACCAAAGCAGATTGCGAGGCTTGATCCCGTGCATTCGCCATTGGACCGCATTCCGGTATCGATCATCATCCCCAACTACAATTACGAACAGTTTCTCGGGCGCGCCATCGACAGCGCGTTGGAGCAGGACCACCGAAATGTCGAGGTCGTGGTCGTCGACGACGCTTCGACCGATGCGTCGGTGGCCGTCATCGAATCCTATGGCGACAAGATCCGCCCGTGCCTGAGGCGCAGGAATGGCGGGCATGGCGCAGCATTCAACACCGGATTCGAGGCGAGCACCGGGGAGATCATCCTTTTCCTGGACGCCGACGATTATCTCTATCCGAACGCCGTCTCCGAGGTCCTGGACGAGTGGGATGCGGATGTCGCCCAGGCGCAATTCCGGCTGCATCTCGTTGATGAGGACCAGCAGATCAAGGATGTCTTTCCCCCTCCCGAACAGCCGTTCGATTCAGGCGACGTCGTGTCGGAATTGTTGCGCAAGGGGCGCTACCGTACGACGGTGACAAGCGGGCTGGCGTTCGACCGCGAGGCGCTGGAACTGATAATGCCCATGCCTGAAAGCGATTTCCGGCAAGGCGCCGATGGCTATCTGGCGACACTGGCGCCGCTTCACGGAGAAGTGAAATCCATCGACACCTGCCTTGGCGCCTACCGCATCCACGGCTCCAACCATTCGGTCTTCGACGAGAAGCTTGCCGAGCGGGCGCGCTGGCGCATGCAGCATGACTTCCGGCGCCTCGAAGCCCTGTCCGACCGGGCGGCCGAGATCGGCTTGACCATGCCGCCGGCTGCCGGTCTTCACGATCCGGTTCACCTGGAAGAGCGGCTGGCTTCGCTCTGCGTCGACGAGCCCCAGCATCCGGTTGAAACCGACTCCCGGCTGGGCCTGGCAAGAGCGGGCGCCGCGGCCAGCCTGGAAATGAACGCATCCTGGCGGCGGCGGGCTGCCCTGGCGGCCTGGTTCCTCAGCATCGGAATCCTGCCGCGGCGCATGGGCAATGCGGTGCTGGCATGGAAGCTGGTCGCGTCGTCCCGGCCGGCGGTCCTGACGCGGCTGTCGAAAACTATCCGTCGCATGACGAACTAGGTTCGCGACACAGGGATTTTGAAAGGTTGCTGTTTGTCTTGGCGCAGGATTTTCCATTCATTTGCGTGAAATCAGCGCAAACGCTGGAGATTGGTTGAAGCCGCCCCAACCTCGTCATTCTATGGCGGAGCAAGGAGCGAAGCGACGCGGCGCAGACCATAGAATCGATGCCGTGACTTGAACGCGGCGCCACGGTGCAGAATTCTGCTCCGTTGCACGCCTTGGCGAAGGTAAAGGCATGGATTCCAGGGTCTTCGCGACGGAGCTTCGCTCCTGCTCCGCCCTGGAATGACGATCGCAAAGGGCGTTTCGGCCAATCTCCAACGCATTCCGCCTGCCAACGCCAACAGAGCCGACCGGCCAAATCCCCTTACGGCCTGCGACACCGGTCAGGCGGGATCTTGGGATCGCGACTGTTTCCGGTTTGTTCACATTTCGCTGGCATCGCTTGCCGCCGAGGTTAAACTTGGCGCATGGGGGAAGCGATTCGCATCATCGGCATCGATCCGGGCCTGAGGCGCACCGGTTGGGGTATTGTCGACAGCGTGGGCAATTCGCTGCGCTTCGTCGCGTCCGGCACCGTGCGCTCGGATGACAAGGCGCCGCTCGCGACGCGGCTCTGCCAATTGCATGACGGGCTGGCCGAGGTGCTGCATCAGGCCATGCCGCATGAGGCCGCGGTCGAACAGACCTTCGTCAACAAGGATGCGACGGCGACGCTGAAGCTCGGCCAGGCGCGCGGCATCGCCATGCTGGTGCCGGCGCGCGCCGGGCTGGTGGTCGCCGAATACGCGCCCAATGCGGTCAAGAAGGCGGTGATCGGCGTCGGCCATGGCGAGAAGAAGCAGATCCATATGATGGTCAAGGTGCTGATGCCGAAGGCGGTCTTCGACACCGACGACGCCGCCGACGCCCTTGCCATCGCCATCTGCCATGCGCATCACCGCCCGAGTGTCGCCTATCGGATGGCGGTTGCGGGGTGAGGGGAAAATCATGATCGGCAAGCTGAAAGGCACGCTGGACGAGATCGACGAAGATAGCTGCGTCATCGACGTGCATGGCGTCGGCTATGTCGCCCATTGCTCGGCGCGCACGCTGGCATCACTGCCATCACCCGGGGAGGCGGTGGTGCTTTTCATCGAGACCTATGTGCGCGAGGACATGATCCGGCTCTACGGCTTCCAGACGGGGCTGGAGCGCGAGTGGTTCCGGCTTTTGATGAACAATGTGCAGGGCGTCGGCGCCAAGGTGGCGTTGGCGGTGCTGTCGACGCTGGCGCCGGCCGACCTAGCCAACGCCATCGCGCTGCGCGACATCGCCATGGTTTCCCGCGCGCCCGGCGTGGGCAAGAAGGTGGCCGAGCGCATCGTCACCGAATTGCGCACCAAGGCGCCGGCC
>NZ_RZSB01000783.1:0-2742 GCF_004023285.1 Mesorhizobium sp. M2A.F.Ca.ET.067.02.1.1 | reverse complement strand
GCCGAGCACGGTCGCGCCGGCCTTCTTCAGGCGGTCGCAGAAATCGGCGCCGTTGGCCGGGAAATGCGGCGAGAAGAACACGAAATTCATGGGCGACCCCTCCCCGGAGCTTCGCTTGGCAGCCAAGCCTTCGGAACCAAGTCTGGCCCATTTACAAGGCGCGGGGAAGACATCTCCGCCCGCGACGAGACCAGGCTCGGCGCATTCGCCCCTGCGCACGCTTGCCTCCGGCGGGCCGCTCCTGTAAGAGAGCCGCCATGACCACGCGCGTCCGCTCCGTCGCTTCTTCTCGCCCCGGCTTTGCCGGCGAGACCGCGCGCGCGCTCGCTTCCACCCTGCTTCTTCTCGGCCTTATCGGCGATCGCCGGGTTCGCTGAAGGAGCGCCCGGCGGTCGATACCCGCCGCCTCAGGCGCATGCTCCTTGGCAAAGTCATAATCAAGCGAATGCAATTCTGGTAGAGGCGACGCTCGCCATCAATCCGCCCAAGGCGAACATGCGAGCCGCCCGGAGAAGAGACGATGAACGCACGAGAAGAAATCCGCGCCGACGAGGCTGAAGCCGGGAAGCGCGCGGCCGGCCACATGCCGGATGCAGCCCGCAAGTACCAGTCTTACCCCACTGTCGGCCTGACCGATCGCACCTGGCCGAACAAGGTGATCGACAAGGCGCCGATCTGGTGCTCGGTCGACCTGCGCGATGGTAACCAGGCGCTGATCGACCCGATGGGTCATGAGCGCAAGGCGCGCATGTTCGCGCTGCTGCTCGACATGGGCTTCAAGGAAATCGAGATCGGCTTCCCCTCGGCCTCGCAGACCGATTTCGACTTCGCGCGCTGGTGCATCGAGGAAGGCGGCGTGCCGCGCGATGTATCGCTCCAGGTGCTGGTGCAGTGCCGGCCAGAACTGATCACACGGACCTTCGAGGCGCTCAAGGGCGCGCACCGCCCGATCGTGCATTTCTACAATTCGACCAGCGAATTGCAGCGCCGCGTCGTCTTCGAAAAGGACGTCGCCGGCATCAAGCGCATCGCCACCGACGCCGCCAGGATGATCACCGACATGGCGGCCAAGGCCGGCGGCGGCTACCGCTTCGAATATTCGCCGGAAAGCTTCACCGGCACCGAACTCGACGTCGCGCTGGAGATCTGCAACGCCGTCACGGAGATCGTGAAGCCGACGGCCGACAACAAGCTGATCATCAACCTGCCCTCGACGGTCGAGATGTCGACGCCCAACGTCTATGCCGACCGCATCGAATGGATGTGCCGCAATCTCGACAACCGCGAGAACCTGATCATCTCGCTGCATCCGCACAACGACCGCGGCACAGGCGTCGCCACCACCGAGCTTGGCCTGATGGCCGGGGCCGACCGCGTCGAAGGCACGCTGTTCGGCAATGGCGAGCGCACCGGCAATGTCGATATCGTGACGCTGGCGCTCAACATGTTCACCCAGGGCGTCGATCCGGAGCTCGACTGCTCCGACATCAACCGGATGAAGGATGTCTACGAATATTCGAACCAGCTGAAGATCCCGGAGCGCCATCCTTATGTCGGCGAACTGGTCTACACGGCTTTCTCGGGCTCGCATCAGGACGCCATCAACAAGGGCATGAAGGCGCTGAAGAAGGCCAACACTCCGATCTGGGAAGTTCCTTATCTGCCGATCGATCCGGCCGATGTCGGCCGCACCTATGAGGCGATCATCCGCATCAACTCGCAATCGGGCAAAGGCGGCATCGCCTATGTGCTGCAGGCGGATTACGGCCTCAATCTGCCGCGCAATCTGCAGATCGAGTTCAGCCAGGCGATCCAGGCGATCACCGACGCGGAAGGCAAGGAAGTGCCGGCCAAGCGCATCCATGAACGCTTCCTCGAAACCTATATCGACCAGCCCGGCGCGCGGCTGAAGTTCCTCGACCACCGCACCTTCCCCGATACCGAGGTGAAGGGCCGGCGCATCGTGGAGGCGGATATAATCGACAATGGCAAGGAAGTGACGATAACCGGCTCGGGCACCGGCCCGATCGACGGCTTTGTCGATGCGCTATCGCGCCATGTCGGCGTCGACATGTCGGTGCTCGACTATTCCGAACATTCCTTGCAGCGCGGCTCCAACGCCTCGGCCATCTCCTATGTCGAGATGGAATATCCGGGCGGCAAGCTGTTCGGCGCCGGCATCAACACCAACATCGTCGCCGCCTCGCTGGAGGCCGTCGTTTCGGCCGCCAACCGCATCATCGGTGGTAAGGCCGGCTGACCAGTCAGGCTCCCGAACACGGCGCGTCCGCAAGGCGCGCCGTGTTGCAAGCAGACGCAACTTCCTTGTCGTTCGTTAACCGGCGGGGGAATTTCCGGTGGCTTACGCGATCACATAACAGAAGCATCCTTGTGCGCCGGCGCGAGCGCTATATTATCGCGCCCTAACCTGTGCCGAGTTCGGAAGGATCGACACTTGGAGCATGCCCCGCCTGCCGCCCCCGCAGTGCGCGAGACATTGGAGCGACTGCTTGCCAGCGAGACGTTCGGACGATCCGAGCGTGCCCGCAGGCTTTTACGCTACCTGGTAGAGCGCGAGCAGGCTGGCGAGGCGGACAGGCTGAAGGGCGTTTCCATCGCCATGGACGTCTTCGGCAAGGACGGCGATTTCGACGCCTCCACCGACGCCGTGGTCAGGGTTCAGGCCGGTCGCCTACGCGAGCTCCTGGATCAGTACTTTGCCAATGAAGGCATCGCCGAACC
>NZ_RZSB01000782.1:0-2747 GCF_004023285.1 Mesorhizobium sp. M2A.F.Ca.ET.067.02.1.1 | reverse complement strand
ACGCTAGATAATGTGAACCTCCCTCCACGGAGGGAATCGACAAAAGTTTCAGTTTAGGGACCCGCAAGGGTCGGCCTGCAGCCCGGGCAAATGCCTGGGAAAGCGTTCTGCTGCCTGCATGCCGGCGCCTGCGACGAGGAGAGTGCCGGCGCTGCTCGCAATGCCGGCAAACGGCGGACTGCGCTTTTCGCCATGTGGGGCAGAAATCCCCGGGGAAAGGCGCTATATATAGACACAAAGGGACCGGACCAATGCGCATCGAGCGTCGCTTCACCAAGCCAGACCAGTCTGCCTATGCGGAGATCGAATTCCGCAAGGCCCTGTCGGAGATCAAGAATCCCGACGGCTCGGTGGTGTTCCGCCTCGACAACATCGATGTGCCGGCGCAGTTCAGCCAGATCGCGGCCGACATCCTGGCCCAGAAATATTTCCGCAAGGCCGGCGTGCCGGCGCGGCTGAAGAAGGTCGAGGAGAACGACGTTCCCTCCTTCCTGTGGCGCTCGATCGCCGACGAGGCCGAGCTCGCCAAGCTGCCCGAGGCCGAGCGCTACGGTTCGGAAACCGACGCCCGCCAGGTCTTCGACCGTCTCTCCGGCACCTGGACCTATTGGGGCTGGAAGGGCGGCTACTTCAAGTCAGAGGAAGACGCGCGCGCCTTCCGCGACGAGCTCGCCTATATGCTCGCCACTCAGCGCGTCGCGCCGAACTCGCCGCAATGGTTCAACACTGGCCTGCACTGGGCCTATGGCATCGACGGCCCGAGCCAGGGACACTTCTATGTCGACCCCTTCACCGGCAAGCTGACCAAGTCGAAGTCGGCCTACGAGCATCCGCAGCCGCATGCCTGCTTCATCCAGGGCGTGCAGGACGACCTCGTCAACGAGGGCGGCATCATGGACCTGTGGGTGCGCGAGGCGCGCCTGTTCAAATACGGTTCCGGCACCGGCTCGAACTTCTCCATGCTGCGCGGCGAAGGCGAGAAGCTTTCCGGCGGCGGCCGCTCCTCCGGCCTGATGAGCTTCCTCAAGATCGGCGACCGCGCGGCGGGCGCCATCAAGTCGGGCGGCACGACGCGCCGCGCCGCCAAGATGGTCATCGTCGACGCCGACCATCCCGACATCGAGCAGTTCATCGACTGGAAGGTCAATGAAGAGCAGAAGGTCGCCTCGCTGGTGACCGGCTCCAAGATCGTCAAGAAGCACCTCGAAGCCATCATGAAGGCCTGCGTCAATTGCGAAGGCAATGGCGACGACTGCTTCGACCCGGCGCTGAACACCGCGCTGAAGCGCGAGATCAAGCTGGCCAAGAAGGACGCCGTGCCGGAGAACTACATCTACCGCGTCATCCAGTTCGCCAAGCAAGGCTACACCTCGATGTCGTTCAACACCTACGACACCGACTGGGATTCGGATGCCTACCTCACCGTCTCCGGCCAGAACTCCAACAATTCGGTGTCGCTGAAGGACAATTTCCTGCGCGCCGTCGAGGCCGATGGCGACTGGCAGCTTACCGCGCGCAAGGACGGCAAGGTGCTGAAGACGCTGAAGGCCCGCGATCTCTGGGAAAAGATCGGCTACGCCGCCTGGGCGTCGGCCGATCCGGGCCTGCACTTCAACACGACGATGAACGACTGGCACACCTGCGCTTCCGCCGGTGCGATC
This sequence comes from Mesorhizobium sp. M2A.F.Ca.ET.067.02.1.1, assembly GCF_004023285.1. Taxonomy (NCBI): domain Bacteria; kingdom Pseudomonadati; phylum Pseudomonadota; class Alphaproteobacteria; order Hyphomicrobiales; family Phyllobacteriaceae; genus Mesorhizobium; species Mesorhizobium sp. M2A.F.Ca.ET.067.02.1.1. The sequence continues at coordinate 1,086 of NZ_RZSB01000782.1, read as the reverse complement.
CGGGCCTCCAACCCGTGCTCGGAATACATGTTCCTGGACGACACGGCCTGCAACCTCGCCTCGATCAACCTCCTGCCCTACCGCAAGGAAGACGGCACGATCGACATCGCCGCTTACGAGCACACCGTTCGGCTGTGGACCGTCGTGCTCGAAATCTCGGTGATGATGGCGCAGTTCCCGTCGAAGGAGATCGCCAAGCTCTCCTACGACTACCGCACGCTCGGCCTCGGCTACGCCAATATCGGCGGCCTGCTGATGACCTCCGGCATTCCCTACGACTCCGATGAGGGCCGCGCGATCTGCGCAGCGCTCACCGCGATCATGACCGGCGTCGCCTACTCGACCTCGGCCGAGATGGCTTCCGAGCTCGGCGCCTTCCCGGACTATGACCGCAACGCCCAGAACATGCTGCGCGTCATGCGCAACCACCGCCGCGCCGCCTATGGCGACAAGGACGGTTACGAGAAGCTGGCCGTCAACCCGGTGCCTCTCGTCGCCTCCGACCTGAAGCAGCCGGCTTTGGCCGAGCATGCCCGCGCCGCCTGGGACCGCGCCATCGAGCTCGGCGAGGAGCACGGCTACCGCAACGCGCAGGCGACCGTGATCGCGCCGACCGGCACGATCGGCCTCGTCATGGACTGCGACACCACAGGCATCGAGCCCGACTTCGCCCTGGTGAAGTTCAAGAAGCTCGCTGGCGGTGGCTACTTCAAGATCATCAACCGCGCCGTGCCGGAAGCGCTGAGGACGCTCGGCTATTCCGAGAGCCAGATCGCCGAGATCGAGGCCTATGCGGTGGGCCACGGCAACCTCAACCAGGCGCCGGGCATCAACCCGTCGACACTGAAGGCCAAGGGCTTCACCGACGAGAAGATCGCGGCGCTGAACGCGGCGCTGAAGTCGGCCTTCGACATCAAGTTCGTGTTCAACCAGTGGACGCTCGGCGCCGACTGGGTGAAGGAGACGCTCGGCTTCACCGACGAGCAACTCGGCGACTTCTCCTTCGAGATGCTGCCGGCGCTGGGCTTCTCGAAGAAGGACATCGACGCCGCCAATATCCATGTCTGCGGTGCGATGACCCTTGAG
>NZ_RZSB01000781.1:0-2750 GCF_004023285.1 Mesorhizobium sp. M2A.F.Ca.ET.067.02.1.1 | reverse complement strand
GCATCGCGGTGCTCGATGCAGAGGGCCGCATCGCCAGCGTCAACCCCGCCGCAGCGACGATGATCGGCCGGCGCGCCGACAAGATCGTCGGCCTGCAATGGGACGCGGCGCTGACACTGCACGATCCGAAAGGCGTCGAATTCGCCAGTGGGTCGTCTCCCGTCGAGATGGCTCTGGCTACCGGTCGGCAGCAGCAGCGCGAGATACGCCTCGTCAGGCTGGACGGCTCGCAGATCCCAGTCATCGCCAGTTGCAGTCCGCTCAGCCGATCTGACGGCGGGCTGGTGCTGACCCTCAACGACATCAGTGAATTGCGCCGCGCCGAAGGGGTCGTCAACGAACGCGCCGACCAACTCGCGATCCTCAATCGCGAGCTGCACGAGAAGTCGGAAACCACGGCCCGCCTGGTTAAGCTAGGCGAACTGCTGCAGGCCTGCGTGACCTTCCCAGAGGCCTTCTCGGTTGTCGGCACGGCGATGACCGAGTTTCTCGGCGGCCTGAGCGGGAGCGTCCACCTGACCAGCGCTTCGCGCAACCTGGTCGAGGAGATGGCGCATTGGGGCGACGTGCGTTCGAGCGTCAATCAATTCGCGCCGGAAGACTGCTGGGCGCTGCGCCGCGGCCAGGAGCATGTCGTCGGTCCGGGCTTGCTCACGCCGCGTTGCGCTCACATCACGGAGAACGGCAACAAGGGCTACGTCTGCATGCCGCTGGCGGCGCAGGGCGAGACGCTAGGCATTATGCATCTGTGCGAATCGAATGCCGCCGAGAAGCCGCAATGGCTGACCGAACGACAGCAGATCCTGCGCGGCGTCGTCGACACGCTGGCGCTGGCGCTGGCCAATCTGCGCCTGCGCGAAACGCTCAGGCAGCAATCGATCCGCGATCCGAACACTGGCCTGTTCAACCGGCGTTATCTCGAGGAAACCAGCAGCCGCGAACTGAGGCGCATGGAGCGCTCGAGCCAGCCGCTGGCAGTCATTATGCTCGATGTCGATCACTTCAAACAGTTCAACGATACCTTCGGGCACGAGGCCGGCGACCTCGTGCTGAAGCAGGTTGCCGCGACGCTAATCGAGCATGCGCGCGACAGCGATGTCGTATCCCGTTATGGCGGCGAGGAATTTGCCCTGGTCATGCCGGGATGCTCGCTTGAGGAGGGAGCTCAGCGCGCCGAAACGCTCCGCCAGGCGATCAAGCATCTGCATCTGGCGCATCGCGGCCGCACGCTTGGAACAGTGACGGCCTCGTTCGGCGTCGCGGCCTATCCCGAGCATGGCACCGGCTGGGCCGAGATCACCAACGCCGCGGACCACGCGCAATATGACGCGAAGGCCGAGGGTCGCGACAGGGTGGTTGTCGCCAGGAGCACCCCACCGGGCGAGCGCCCCGCCATCCAGCTGGTGCCCTCCGCGAAAGCGGGCACCGAGGTCAAGGGATGATTCCGCGCTAGCGCCTCTCAGCGTTTCAACGAAACGCCGAAACGCTCTATCTATTTGTTTTTACTCAATTTCGGAGGGCTACGGCGAAGTCGCCGAGCCTAACGTTACACACTTTGTCCTGGAGTCGCTCCAATCTACTGGACTATGCCAAGCGCGGATCGGAACTCCTGCGTTGTGTTGCGGGCGGGATAGGATTCCTCCGGCACGGGAACGCCGAGATGGCTGCAGAGCGGCGCCCAGCCGTCGCCGAGCTTGTGCACCAGCAGCCGTCCCGCCGGCACGGTGTTCAGCACCGCCTCGACATTGTCCCGGTAGACGGCGATGGCATGTGCTCGGTCCTGCGGGCGGCCGCCGAAGACCTGGTTGGCGACGAGCGGGATGCCGAGCGACTCCTGATCCGTGCTGCCGGCGATCGCCGGCAGCAGGGTTTTTTCAAAACTCTCCCACCAGCTTTCGGGCGAGCGCCAGGTGAGGATGACGCGCGCCTGCGGATAGGCTTCGATCAGCTCACGCCAATAGAAGGCCGAGGGCCAGTCGACGCAGGATTTATATCCCGCGAAGAGCTGGGCCCAGTCGGGCGCCTCGCCCCTGGCCAGCGCCCGCCAGAGCCGCTTCTGCTTCGCATGCCCCATGACCTCCGACATATGGTGGCAAGGACCGAAGCCGAGCATGGTCAGCGCCTCGCGCATCGAGTCCGTGCCGGTCCGGCCGAAGCCGGTTCCAATCACCATCAGCGACATTTCCCCCTCCTCCACTACTCCCGTCTTTAAGCGGTTGCGGTCAACCTCCCTGGACCACGAGCCGCAGGCGGTTGCCTTCCGGATCAGCGGTCGAGATGGCGCGACCGTCTCTTTTCGCTTGTATGCCGGCCGCTTCGAGCCTGCGCGCCACGGCGGCAAGTTCGTGGGCGGAACCGAGCTCGACGGTGAAATAGTCCAGGCCGGCGGCATCGGGCGGCGGTTCGCGCAGCTCGCCGCGCGCCCAGATGTTGAAGGCGATCATATGCGCGCGGCGCTCGGTGCCGCAGTCGAACATGCCGAAGGTCCGGGACTGGATATGCGGCCGGAAGCCGAGCACGCCGAGATAGAATTCCATCAGCGCCTCGGGCGCGCGGGCGCGCAAATGGATGTGGCCGATGAAGGCGTCCCACGCCATCCTCGGCTCGACATGGCCGGAGTTGCCGAGGTCGCGCAAAAGGCCCGACATGTCCAGCGGCTCCAGCCCGGAATGCGCGCTGCCGTCGACGGCGATCAGCGACACGCGGCCGTCGGGCGAGACTTCGCGGCGCAGCAGGCGTTCAGGCGTGTC
>NZ_RZSB01000780.1:0-2754 GCF_004023285.1 Mesorhizobium sp. M2A.F.Ca.ET.067.02.1.1 | reverse complement strand
TCACAAGGGTGCTCAAGACCAGCGCCGGCTATGATCTAAAACATCTCTTCATTGGCGCGGAGGGCACGCTTGGGATGGTCACGCGCGTGGCGGTGCGGCTCGACCCGGTGGCAGGCGCCAGCGCCACGGCGCTGGTCGGCGTGCCGGATGCGGCAAGCGCCCAGCGCATCGTGCGGCATTTTCTGGGCTCGACCAGCGCGCGGCTCAGCGCCGCCGAGATCCTGTGGCGCAATTTCGCCTCGCTGATGCAGCGGGGGCTGGGCTATGCGCCCGGGCAGCTGCCGCTCGATGCGCCCTGCCTACTGGTGCTGGGGCTCAGCGCGGACAGTGTCGAGGCGGCCAGAGGGGTGTTTGAGGACGGGCTGGCGGCGATCTGGGAAGAGGCCGGCATCATCGACGGGCTGGTCGCGAGCTCCGAGGCGCAAGCCGCCCAGATGTGGCGGCTGCGCGAGGAGACAGTTGAGATCGAGCGCGCGCACCCGATGGCGCCCTCCTTCGACGTGTCGGTGCCGGGCGGCGCGCTGGACGCCTATGTGGCGCGCATCGAGGCCGGGCTGAAGCGGATCGACGCCGCCTACGCGCCCTATGTCTACGGCCATCTCGCCGACGGCAATCTGCACATCTCGATCAATTGCGACGGCCCGCTTCCGCATGAGCGGCACGCGGCGATCGAGGACGTGCTTTACCAGGGCCTGCGCGAAGCCGGCGGCTCGTTCTCGGCCGAGCATGGCGTCGGGCTGGAGAAGCGCGAGGCGTATGAGCGCTACGCCGACCCAGTGAAGCGGGATTTGGCGAAGGCGATCAAGGCGCTGATCGATCCGGGTCATGTGATGAATCCGGGGAAGGTCGTGGGGTGAGATCGGTGGGCTAGCCTTGAGATGCGGGCGGGAGAGCGCCCCCTCTGGCCTGCCGGCTTTCGTCGCTCGAAAGCAATCAGGACAGAGGGGTGTGGCGGAACGCGGCGCTGCCCTCTTTTCTTGGCCCCCACGAATGTGGCCAGGGGATGCACACATCTTCTGTGACGGGCGTGACTGATCAGGCCTCGGCTCGATTGCCAGGTGGTTCCCCCAATCCGTCGCTGCTTCGCAGCGCCACCTTTCCCCTCCTCCGGAGGGAAAGGAAGGGAGCGTTGCTGGACGAGCGTTGACGGCAAAAAGCTTGGCGCCTTCCTCTACCCCGTCGATCGGGGGAGAGGTGGCTCGGCGAAGCCGAAACGGAGAGGGGGAGCGCCGACGTAAGGATGCTGAGCGAGCCCGCCGGCGCCGCAGGCCCCCTCTCCGGCCGCTTCGCGGCCACCGTTCCGGCCACGGGTCTCGCCCGTCGTTCGGACCCCCCGCCGCTGGCGGAGGCGAGGAAAAGCGTTGGCCCTACTCGCACTGGCGGCGCGGGCCGCCGTCGAAGGGTTGGTAGGTGTTGTCGCGCGGATCGTAGGAGCGGTAGCGGCTGAAGCAATAGTCGATATGGTCGGCCGAGACCGGCCGGCTGGAGGCCTGGGCGGCCTCCGCCTCCGGCGACATCTCCTCCGGCGGGCCGCCATAGGTTGTGGCGTAGCCGTCGCCGAACGGGGCATAGCCCTGCATCTCGGCCTGGTCGTCGCTCGTCTCGTTGATCCCGTCGCCGGCCGTGGCGGCCTGCCGGTCGTTCGCGCCCTGATCGCTGGTCTGATCGCTTTGGCCGGTCGAGGCGGTGCGGTCGCCGGGATCGTAATAGGGCGAGATGCAGGGGCGCAGCTCGCCGCTGTAGGAACGGTAGCTGTTTTCGTCCGGGCGGTAGCTGCGGTAGCGCGTCGCGCACCATTGCAGATGGGCGACGGGCAATTGTTGCTGAGCCTGCTGATCGGCCGGCGCCGGCTGCTGGGCCGCGTTGGCGGCCGGCGCGGGCTGGATGGGAGCGGAAACGTCCGGCAATGGCTGCAGCTTCGGCTGTGCGGTCGCCGCCGGCGCCGCGAGCTGGGTGGCGCCAGCCGCCTTGGCTGGTTCGCCCGGGGTCGGCTCGCCGCCCGCCTTGGCGGACGCGGCCTGCTGGGCGGGAATGCGCTCGAGATTCTGCTTCTGCGGATCGACCGGCTGCGCGTCCTTCGTCCAGAGCTCGGAAACGCCGATCGTGGGGGTTGCCTGGCGCACCGGCTTGGCGGCCAGCATCCAGGTGGCGAAGGCAAGCCCGCTGGCGAACACGGCCAAGGTCAGCACGAACCCACCGGCAATTCCCAACAAAGCCTTCACGCGGCGCTCCTTCAGTCCCCGCTCATAGAATGCGGGGCGCGAGATGGAGTTCCTTCTGCTGCGCAATGGGGGCCAAAGTCGGGCGGGCAAGCGCCGTCGCCGGACGCCGGCAAGACAGATACGGCGTCAGTCCTGGCCAACCACTTCCTTGTATTCCCGCACCTTGCCGTCCTGGCCTCTGATCAGCCAGGTGTCACCGTCGCGGCCCTCGATATGGCTCGCCGCCAGCGGCACCTTGCCGCCGCCGTCCGGCAGGTCGATGACATAGGTCGGGATGCAGATGCCGGAGAGCCGCCGGCGCAGTTCCGCCACCAGCGCCTGGCCCTCGGCGATCGTTGTGCGACGGTGCGCCATGCCGCGCGCGAGGTCGCCGTGGTGCAGGTAATAGGGTTTCACGCCGAGACGGTACATCAGCTCGCGGCAGAGCTCCTCCAGCACCTCGACCTTATCGTTGACGCCTTTCAGCAAAACGCTCTGGTTGAGCAGCACGAAACCCGCCTGCCGCATCGCGCGGCAAGCTTCCTCCGTGGCC
>NZ_RZSB01000077.1:0-13087 GCF_004023285.1 Mesorhizobium sp. M2A.F.Ca.ET.067.02.1.1 | reverse complement strand
CGCCTCGACCTATCCGTCGCGCGAACGCTTCCTGACCGAGCTGACGCTCGATCCGCCCGACGCCACCAGCGACCAGGCCGGGGCGCCGCATCGCGACGAGGATTACCTCATCCTGTCGACCATCCATTCGGCCAAGGGCCAGGAATGGAAGAACGTCTTCGTGCTGAACACGGTCGATGGCTGCATCCCGGCCGATCTCGGGGTCGGCACCAAGGAGGACATCGAGGAGGAACGCCGGCTGCTCTATGTGGCGATGACCAGGGCCAAGGACAGTTTGCATCTGGTGGTGCCGCAGCGCTTTTATCCGCACAACCAGGCTGCGCGCGGCGACCGCCATGTCTATGCCTCGCGCACCCGCTTCATCCCGGCCTCGATGCTTCCGGCCTTCGAGCAGTCGTCCTGGGCGAGTGCGGCGCTCAAGGACGACCCGCGCCAGCGGCCAGGCGTCAAGGTCGACCTTGGCGCCCGCATGCGCGGCATGTGGAAATAGGCCGCCTGCCCCCTCCTGCCGATTCACGCGACGGATCAGGTCCAAGACGGAAAAATCGGCGTGCGCGGAACCTCACGCCGCAAGCCGCGTTGTGTGGCGTCCCTTCCCAGACCGGAGGCCCGCCGCCTCCGCAGCCAACAGACGAGGTCTCAATGTACGACAGGATGTTCTTCACCCCGGTCGCCCTCAGCGTCGGCGCCGGCCATAAGCGCATGATCGCCTCGCTGTCCGCCATGCATGAATTCCTGACCGAGTTTCCGCCATCGCGGCGGCGGCTGAGCTACGGCGCCGCGGTAAAGGCCTGCGAGGCGGCACGGGCCCGAGAAATCTCGGCCGAGGCCGCGCGCGATGCGCTGATCACCTTCGCGGTGACCGCCGGCATCCTGTGGCCGTCGGACCAGCCGATCGTTTCGGTGAAGCCGGTCGCGCGCGGCTATGGCGGTTTTGCCGCCTGATTTACGGCGATCTTCTCAGGCCCACCGCCTATGAACTGCCCCCGGCTCAGTTCACCTGACGAGAGGCTTTTCCTTGCCGTTATTCGGGCTTGCCGGCGGCCGAGGCTTCGGCGATCGCGGCCGGTTCGGCCGCTGCGACGAAAGGATAGACGAGCTGCCGGTGGTAGAGCTGCGGCACAGGCTCGTCGACACCATATTTTTCTGGCATCCGCGGCGGCATGAACAAAGTGCCGCCGATCAGGTCGAGAAAGGGCAATTGGCCGGCGAAGTTCTTGTCATAGGCGTCGCGTTCGTTGGCGTGGTGCCAGTGATGGAACTGCGGCGAGGCAATCAGCCATTTCAGCGGCCCGAATTTGATGCGCGTATTGGAGTGGATGAACACCGACTGCCACTGGTAGATCAAGCACGTAGATGAGAACCGCCTCGGCGGAAAAACCCAGCGCGAACAGCGGCAAGAACGAAGCCGACTTGGTCAGGATCTGGTCCACCGGCTGCACGCGGTGCGCGGCCAGCCGGTCCATCTCCTCGATCGAGTGGTGGATGGCGTGGAGGCGCCACAGGAACGGCACCGCGTGAAAGGCGCGATGGGCGAGGTAGAAGCCGATGTCGGCGATGAGCAGAGCCTCGATCGCCTGCAGCCACACAGGCTGCGACTGAACGGCGGCGGTGAGCGCCTCGGGAACGAAACGCTGCGCCAGCAGCATCGCCGCGCCAACCACCAATACTATGCCGGCCTTGATGACAATGCCGTTGAAGAGCAGGTAGAAAACGTCGTTCAGCCAATGCCGGCGCGTCGCCGACTGCTCGCCATTGAGCGGCAGGAGCTGCTCCAGCGGGATGAAGATGAGGGCGATGATCAGCACCGCCTTGAAGTCGATGAGATCGAATACGGTCGCTCGCGGATCGGCTGAGGTCAGCCGCCGACACTAGCCGCCAAAGGATGAACGGACCGTTGATGGTGCTAAGGGACGCCTAAAGCGCGTCGCGATCTTTCAGATTCGCTCCATGCGCTTTGGGTTTTTGATTTTACGCATGTCTTTATCCCGAAACCGTTTCCCACTTTCGGGAGACATGCTTTAGTGCATGGTGCCGCCGGCATTGCCAGCCGTCCCGCTGCGCCGGCTCTCGAAGCTCACCTGGTCGCGGCCGTTGGACTTGGCCTTGTAGAGATGGCGGTCGGCGACCTGGAACACGTCGTGGTAGGTGGTCGGGCCGCTGAAGGCGATGCCGCCGATACTCACGGAAAGCGGCCAGGGCCGCCCGTCGGGGGCAAATTCGGCCTCGCGAATGCGGCGCCTGATGGATTCGGCGACCAGGAAGGAGCGTGTGGCATCGGCGCCGGGCAGGAAGACCGCGAATTCTTCGCCGCCGATGCGTCCGACGATGTCGGCGCCATGCAGTTGCCCCTTGATCGTCGCGGCGATCAACCTCAGCGCCTGGTCGCCGCAGTCGTGGCCCAGGCGGTCATTGATCGACTTGAAATGGTCGGCATCGACGATCAGCAGCGCGCCGGCGTCGGCGACCGTCTGGTCGCGTGCCTGGTCGAGATAGGCCTCGACCAGCATCGAGAAGGCGCCGCGGTTGAAGACCGCGGTCAAGCTGTCGGTCGCGGCGATGACGCTGAGCTCCTTTTGCGTGATCGCCAGCTGGCGCATCTTCCACATCAGGAAGAACAGAAAGGAGCCGCCGAGGACAAGCGGCAGGAAAAGATCCGTGAGTTTCGCCCACAGCAGCGCCTGCGGCGACAGCGAGGGAAAATTGAAGGAATCGACGAAGAAGGCGACGGCAATGAAAAAGGCTGTGCCGGCGGCGGTGACCACCACGACCCTACCCCAGCTTGTCGGGGACAAATCGATGCGCATGCCGTTGCTCCCACTGCTACCGGCTTATTGTGGAGCGCGAGCGCAAAGGAAGTCCTAACATATTAGCTTCAATGCAAGTGTGGTTAACAGGCCGTCGGAACCGCCCTTGGCGGCAGGCAAGCAGAAAGCCCGCCGCCAAAAGCAGCAGGCTTCCCGACTGGCCGGAGGTTCTCGTCAACGCACCGCCAGCCATGGCGGCGATGCGGTAGGAGATGCCGCAGAGCCCTCACGGCCGGTCCGGCACTCCCGACCGGGCTGTCTTGCAGCATATGTCAGCGACGCGAAATCATCAGGCAGAGCGCCCTCAGATCGGCATCATAGGTTCCTTCGCTGGAAAGCACGTCGGCGCTGCGCTTCTTCATGCGCGCAAGTTGGGTACCCGACATCTGCGCAACAGCGGCCGAAGGCTTGGTGGTGACCGAAGTGCCGGGGGTGCCCGGAACTCCTGGAGTGCCCGGTATGCCGACACCGACACCGGCGGAAGCTCCAAGCGTCCCGATGCCGACATTGGAGCCGCTGGTGCCGATCGAGGTGGTGGCTCCGGTATCGGTCCCGCCCAGGGACACCGCCGCATCCGCCGCCTGGCCGCCGCCAAGCGAAACGCCAGCGTTGGCGCCGTTGGTGCCGCCGATGGAGGCCGTGCTGCTTCCCCCAAAGGAGGCATCCGCATTGGCACCGCTCGCGCCGCCGACGTTAGCGCTGGCGCCATTACCACCGACGGACACGCCGCCGACACCACCCAATCCAAGACTTGCGGCATGGCCCGGAACCGCCAAAATAGCGATGACCGCGCCGCAAGTAAGGACTTTATGCAATTCCCGAATGATACTTGGCATGACACTCTCCTCTTAGACGGAATATGCTGCACTGCATCATCCAGGCACCGCGTTCTTTGACTGACGCCGTGGGCATACATATCTACGCCGAAATTCACGCCTCAGTTTCGTACCGTATTTGCAGTAATACTTTTTTGTTCTTGTTGCTATATCGAATTGTTAAATAAATTTTCGACTTTTCTTCGAAATTTAAATTGTAAAGCAAACAAAAAACACTTCCCGCAGCAAGCGCCATTCGCAACGAACCGCAGCAGAAACGTGCGGGTTCCCGGAGCTTATGCTTCAGGCATAGGCGCGGCCTTCCTCGGAGCGCTGGAACAGCGCCAGATCGAGCGGCACCGAAGGGCGGCCGAGCACGGTCAGCACCATGTGCGCCTGGCCGCGATGATGGGTCTGGTGGTTGAAGAAATGGCTGAGCGCGGGTGCCACGCGTTGCGAGACAGTTCGCATATCGGAGAGGGTCATATAGGAGAAGCGGCCGGCGAGCGCCTTTTCGCTCATGCCGCCGACCCAGTTGATGATCCGCTTGTCCTCCGCCTCGCGCGCGCTGTGCAAGGGTGGCAGCGCCTTGTAAAGAATGGCGTCAAGGGAAGACGGTGCCTGTCCCTCGCCGGTGAAACGCTTCATCCAGATACGATCGGCAGTCAGGATATGGTTGAGCGTTCCCATCATCGAGCCGAAGAAGGCGCCGGTGTCGCGGTTGAATTCCTCGTCGCTGAGGTGTGCCGCGGCATCGTAGAGACGCTGGTTGGCCCATTGATTATAGGCCGCAAACATCATGAAATGCTGTTTCATCATCCACCGGTTCGCCACGAATCCTGGCTCTACGTAACCCGCAGCAACGGACCCGCCAATGACCATTCTGCTTTACGACCTCGTCGGCCATGATGTCGGCCGCCCGTTCAGCCCGCATTGCTGGAAGACCAAGATGGCGCTGGCCCATAAGGGGCTCGCCGTCACCAAGGTGCCGACGCGCTTCCTCGAGGTGCCGGAAGTCGAGAGCGGCGCGTCGAAGACGGTGCCGGTGATCCGTGACGGCGAGCGCGTGGTGGCCGATTCCTTCGCCATCGCGCTCTATCTCGACGAAGCCTATCCGGATCGGCCGACGCTATTCGGCGGCGATGGCGGCAAGGCGATGGCGCGCTTCATCGAGCGCTGGTCGCAGTTCACCATCCATCCCTACGTCGCGACGGTGGCACTGACCGATCTGCATGACATGCAAGACGAGCCCAACGCCGCCTATTTCCGCGAAAGCCGCGAGCAGCGGTACGGCAAGCGGCTGGAAGAGGTCGTGGCGAACCGCGATGCCGGGCTCGCGGCCTTCCGCGCCGCGCTGGAGCCGCTGCGCTCGACGCTCACCTACCAGCCCTTCATCGGCGGCGAGGCGCCGCTGTTTGCCGATTACATCGTGTTCGGCGCGCTGCAATGGGGACGCATCGCCTCGCCTTTCCAGTTGCTCGACGACGGCGACAGCATCGCCCGCTGGTTCGAGCGCTGCCTCGACCTGCATGGCGGTATCGGACGGCAGGTCGCGGCGGCGGCGTGACGGCCGTCGGAATTGCCATGCTGCGTTATGAGATGCAGGGCGGGATCTGGGTCTACCCCGGCAAGGGCGGCTGGCATTTCATCACGCTGCCAACGGATGTCGCGGCGCGGATCAAGGCGGCCATGGCGGGGCTGGCGCGACCCTGGGGCTCGCTTGGTGTGACGGCTGTCATCGGCAGGACAAAATGGACTACGTCGCTTTTCCCCGACAAGGCCTCGGGCAGCCTGCTTTTGCCCGTCAAGGCGTCGGTGCGGCAAGCTGAGAGCCTGAAGGCCGGAGACGCGCCGATCGTGACCATTGAGATCGCGCTTTAGTTCCGCTTGAGCGCGTCCTTGTCGATCAGCCTGACACAGATCGGATCGCCTTCACCGATGCGCGTACATTGCCATTCCGGGCCGAAGCCGAAATTGTGATCCGGCGCCGGCAGAACCAGCAGGAAGAAGGCGATCACGGCGCATATGAGCGCCATGAAGACGATACCCACGATGTCGCCGCGTCTGAGATAAGGCCAGTTCATCGCCTCCGGCTCCGCCGCCGCGAGCGTTCCGGAGCAAGCGCCCGAAGCGCATGCAGCCGTTTCATTATCCCGCAAAGCGCCCGCCTTGACCAGAAGCCGCCTCCCCTTGGCAAGCCGCCGGGCGGCTTGTATAGAGCCCGCCACTCCAATTTCCATTCCCAAGAACAAGGACGACCCTATGGCGATCGAACGCACCTTCTCCATGATCAAGCCGGACGCGACCAGGCGCAACCTGACGGGCGCCATCACCAAGATGCTCGAAGACGCCGGCCTGCGCGTCGTCGCATCGCGCCGCGTGTGGATGAGCCGCCGCGAGGCCGAAGGTTTCTACGCCGTCCACAAGGATCTCCCGTTCTTCGGCGAGCTGGTGGAATTCATGTCGTCGGCGCCCACCATCGTGCAGGTGCTGGAAGGTGAGAACGCCATCACCCGGAATCGCGAAGTGATGGGCGCCACCAACCCGGCTAACGCCGCAGAAGGCACCATCCGCAAGGTGCATGCGCTGTCGATCGGCGAGAACTCGGTGCACGGCTCCGACGCGCCGGAGACCGCCGCGCAGGAGATCAAGTACTGGTTCTCGGACACCGAGATCGTCGGCTGAGTCAGCTGAAACCTTCCGGGTACAGAAGGCGGCCCGTCGGCCGCCTTTTTAACATGGGTGAATGCGCGACCGACGCAGCACCCTATGGTGCCGGTCTGGCGATAGAAGGCTCACCGCCCCCGCGAGCTTCTGTCATGCTTCCGTCCAACAATGGAGGATGCGATGATTGGCCCCCATGTTTCCAAGAGCGGCATAGCTTATCCAGACGATCTCGTCCTGCTGAAGCGCATCTATGATCAGGTCTGCGTGGAGCGAGGCATTGCCCGCGGCAGTTCCGAGGCTTCGGACCTGACGATCGAAGCCATCGAGCTGTTTTCCGCCGGCATTTTCGACGAGGATACGATCGGCCGCCGTCTTCGCGACCGCTGATCGAGGGTACCTAAAGCGCGTCGCGATCCTTCGGATTCGCTCTATGCGCTTTGGTCTTTGATTTGCGCATGTCTTTAACCCGAAACCGGTTCCCACTTTCGGGAGACATGCTTTGGAGCTCAGTCTCCGTCGCCGTAGCGGATGACCTCGACCTTCTCCCTGGTGATCAGGCAGCTCTTCTCACTCGTCAGCGCCTTGATCGCAGGGATCAGCGCATCGATTTTCTCCGGCGCGTCGACGATCTCGACGACGATGGGCAGATCCTGCGACAGGCGCAGGATCTTGGCGGTGTGGAGCACGCTGGAGCGGCCGAAGCCCAGCGGCCCGCGCAGCACCGTGGCGCCGGCCATGCCTGTTTCGCGGGCCTTGATGACGATCGCCTCGTGCAGCGGCTTGCCGTCGGCCGCCCTGTCGTCCTCGCCGAAGAAGATCCTGAGCAGCGCGCATTGCGCGGGAAGTTCCATGTTTTCCTCCCTAGAGCGTTTCACCGTTTTACAGAAACGGCGAACCGCTCTATCTCTTTGTTTTGACGCAATTCCGGACGGAAACCCGCTCACACTTTTCCTGGAATTGCTCTAGCTACCTGTTGCCTGACTGCCTTTCGGCAAGCGGTTGAGCCTGGATGCCATGAGATAACCCAGCCACGCCGCGACGAGCGACAGCCCGACCACACTGATGAGATAGGTCGCGGCCAGCGGCAAGTCGTCCTCGAACAGCAGGATGAAGGTGTCGAGGCTCATCGCCGAAAACGTGGTGAGGCCGCCGCAAAAGCCGGCCATGACGAAATTGCGGCTGACCGGTCCGACCATCATGCGCCCATCCGGTCCGGTCAGCGTCGCGAAGGCCATGATGACCCAGGAGCCGACGATGTTGACGAAAGCGGTCGACCATAGAGCGTTCAGGCCGAGCAGCGAAACGACGACGTAGCCCGACAGGAACCGGGTCAGGGAGCCGATTGCCGCGCCGCAGCCGACCGCCAGATAAAGCCGCGTTGCCGCCTGTCTGTCCGTCATCGCTCAGCCCGCTGCCCCGGCAGTTGAACCAGCCACCCAGACGATCGCCCAGAAGCCGAGGGCGACGAACAGCACGCACAGAACCGACGAGGCGACGACGTTGAAGACCGCGAGCCGCCCCTGCCCGTCGAGCGCGAGGTTGAGCGTCTGCAGGCAGAAGGACGACACGGTGGTGTAGCCGCCGAACAGGCCGACGACGATGAGGTCGCGCACGAGATCGCTGGCGAAGACGCCGCCGACCGCCCGCGCGGCACCCGCGAAGGCGCCGATGGCAAGGGCGCCGGAGACGTTGACCGCCAGCGTGCCCCAGGGAAAGGTCTCGCCGACCCCACGGCCAATCACGCCGGAGAGGAAGAAGCGGGATACGCCGCCGAGGAAACCGCCGATCAGGACCAGGGCGCAGGCCGCAAGGGTCATCGTCTCAATGCCTTTCCAATGCGATTCCCGCACGGGAATCACCTCACGAAATCAGGCATGATGCGAGCGGAAAAAACAAATCCTGCCGCGCAAGAGCACGCCTGGCAGGAGTCATCAGCCCATAAGGGCGGTTTCGGGGGAACCCCGTCCCCATTTTCGGGCGAGCCTAGGCGGTTGAGGCGGTGGGGTCAATTGCCCTGCGATGGGACGAGAACAGGATAGTCGACACAACCCCGGAGCGGGTTCAGCGCGGAAGCGCAGACCTCGCTTTAACGGCCTTTTTCCGCAATTCGGGGGAAAGCGTGCCCCACTTTTGCTGGAATTGCTCTTAACAGGCCCGCCGCCCTCCCGGCGGGCACAGGAATCATTTGGCTTGACGGTCTTTCACATTCGCGTGGGCGTTAGCCGCCTCTGTGTCGGTGGCCGGCGTCTTCGTCTCCTCGCCGGAGAACGGGCTGCCCTGTCCAGGCGCAAGGTCGCCGCTATGGCCGGCCTTGTTGGTCTGGAAGGGCTGGCTGTCGGGGCTGAGGCCATGCTGCGTGGCATTGAACAGATGGTCGTCCGCGCGGGCAAAACCGGGGAAGGCAATCAGCGATACGCTTGTGGCTGCGAGAATGAGCACGTGCTTTTTCATATCTGGTCTCCATTGAGTGCCAGATCGATCCCGCGCATTCGGTCTGGCGGTTTGAGTGAAGGGACGTTTGTCCCTTTGCCTGCCCGCCATCTGCATAGGTCAACGCCTGGCGCCGGCGGTTTATTCCGGCGAGCACGGTTTCCTGGCTGAAAAGTCGCGGCCGTACAGTCGGCGCCCGACGTCAGCGCGGCATCTTCACCAACACCGTCTGGGGCGTGCCGGCCAGCGGATCGAGCTGATGGTTCGTGTCGGTGATGAACATCAGCCGCTCGCCGACCGTGATGCGCGCCTGCAGCGCATAGGTCCGACCCTTCTGGATCGCATTGGGGTCGAAACCGATGTCGAACTTGATCGGTACCTGTCCGGTGGGCGCTACCCTGCGCTTTGCGATCACGGTTGCCGGCGCATCGGCCAGCGAGACGTCGGCAAGCTCGACCACGAGCACGGCATCTGGCGGCAAAGCGATGCGCTCGCGATAAGTCACCTCGCCCGCGATGGTCTTCTCGGCGGCCTTGGTCACTTGCGGTACGGCAAGAATGCCGACGACCAGCGGCACCAGCCCGAAGATGAAGAACTCCGCGATGCGGTCCAGCATGAGATTGCCCCGCCAAGCAAATCAAACCGATTTGCATGGTCGGGAAGGATTGCGGTCAATCAATGGCCGCAACCGGTAGCCTCAGTTTGAAATTGTATCCCGGTATAGATTTAGACTGAGTTCGTTTGCCCCGCCTGCACAATCGGGATCGGCGGCCTGCACTAGGTCGTCTTCCCACCCGCATTCTTGGCAAATTTCATAGTTGCCCGGCTCACCTATGGCGAGCGAACCACAACACTGGCACGGGAATAGAGGGCGAGTCATTGTGATCCGCCCATGGTTATTCACGTGACTTCTTCCAGCGGTCCGCCGCTCGGTCGTCGGCTTCCTTGGCCTCGACCCAGCCGCCCTCGGAGCCGTCGGCAAGATGCTCTTTCTTCCAGAAGGGCGCGCGCGACTTCAGATAGTCCATCAGAAAATTAGCCGCCTCGAAGGCGGACTGCCGGTGCGACGAGGCCGCGACCACCAGCACGATGTTCTCGCCCGGCGCAATCTTGCCGTGGCGATGGATGACGGTGAGCCCCTGCAGCGGCCAGCGTTCGATGGCCTCAGCCGCGATGCGGCCGATCTCGGCCTCGGCCATGCCGGGATAGTGCTCGAGCTCGAGCGCCGACAGCGCGCCCTGCTCGTCGCGGCAAAGGCCGGAGAAGGTGACCACGGCGCCGATATCGGTCCGGCCCTTGGTCAGGCCGGCGATCTCGGCGGCGACGTCGAAATCCTCGCGTTGGATGCGGATGGCGGGCACGACGGCGCCGGCCATGTCAGCCTCCGGTCATCGGCGGAAACAGCGCGATCTCGCGCGCACCGGCTATCTTCTCGCGGTGGCCGACATGTTCCTGGTTGATGGCGACGCGGATGACGTCGGGGTATTGCAGCGCGTTTTCGTACTCCTCGCCGCGCGACTTCAGCCAGCCCAGCAGGTCGCCCACCGTCTCGATGCCGGAAGGCAAGTCGACGTCCTCTTCCGGCTTGCCGATCCGCTCGCGTACCCAGGCGAAATAGATGAGCTTGGTGGACATCTCACTCGTCCATGATGTGCTTGAGGCCGGCGCGGAAATAGTCGTAGCCGGTGTAGAGCGTGACGAGCGCCGCGACCCACAACAGCACCAGGCCGATCTGGGTGGTCAGCGGAAAGATCTTGTCGCCGGCCGGGCCGACCAGCAGGAAGGCGATGGCGACCATCTGGATGGTGGTCTTCCACTTAGCGAGCTGCGTCACCGGCACCGACACTTTCAGGGCCGCCAGATATTCGCGCAGGCCCGAAACCAGGATCTCACGGCACAGGATGATGATCGCCGCCCAGAGCGACCAGCCGGCGATGCCGGCGTGGCGGTCGGTGTCAGCGGCAAGCAGGAGCAGACAGGTGGCGACCAGCAACTTGTCGGCGATCGGATCGAGCATCTTGCCGATGTTGGAAGTCTGCTGCCAGGCGCGCGCGAAATAGCCGTCAAAGTAATCGGTGATCGAGGCGAGCAGGAAAATGACCAGCGCCGACCAGCGGGCGAAGTCGGACGACTTCAGATGTCCTTCGAGAAAAAAGCACAGCACGACCAGCGGCACCGCGACGATGCGGGCGTAGGTGAGGATGTTCGGCAGGTTGAACGCGCGTTGTGCCATATCGTCTCGGGAAATCTCCACCGCCACAGGTACTCAAATCAGAAGCCAATGTAGGGGGTCAACAGCCGAGATTCGATTGGACAGGGAAAAATGGCGTGAGGGGCGTTGTGAGGTACCCCCTCGGGACATCCCTGCGCAACCGCCTCAGCTCTCATGAAAATGATTGTAGACCAGCTTCGCCACATGCTCGGAAATGCCGTCGACCTTGACCAGGTCCTCGACCGCGGCGCGGCTGACCGCCTTGGCGGTGCCGAAGGCAAGCAGCAGGGCGCGCTTGCGGCCGGGTCCAATGCCGGCGATCTCGTCGAGCGGGCTTTTCACCATCTCCTTCTTGCGCCGCGCGCGATGCGAGCCGATGGCGAAGCGGTGCACCTCGTCGCGCAGGCGCTGGACGAAATAGAGCACCGGGTCGCGCACCGGCAACATGAAGCTTTCCCTGCCCTTGACGAAGAAGCGCTCGCGGCCGGCATCGCGGTCCGGGCCCTTGGCGATGCCGATGGCGACAACCCGATCCTCGACGCCGAGATCGGCAAGGATCTGGCGCACCGCCGTCATCTGGCCCTGGCCGCCGTCGATCAGGATGACGTCGGGCCAGGCCGGAAAACCGCCATTGCCGGCGACCAGATCCTCGTCACCGGTTTCGTCCGCGGTTGCGCCAGGCTGCTCGTCGCCATGCTCCTTGAGCAGCCGCGAGAAACGCCGCTGCATCACCTCGCGCATCATGCCGAAATCGTCGCCCGGCGTGATCTCGGTCGAGCGGATGTTGAATTTCCGGTACTGGTTCTTCACGAACCCTTCCGGCCCGGCGGCGACCATGGCGCCGACCGCATTGGTGCCCATGATGTGCGAGTTGTCGTAGACCTCGATGCGCACCGGCGGCTTTACCAGGCCGAAGGTCTCGGCGAATCCCTGCAGCAGCCGCGCCTGGGTCGAGGTCTCGGCCAGCCTGCGGCCGAGGGCCTCGCGGGCGGTCTGCAGCGCGTGATCGGTCAGGTCCTTCTTCTCGCCGCGCTGCGGCACCGAGATCGTAATCTTGCGGCCGGCATGGGTGGACAGCGCTTCCGCCAGCAGTTCCTGCTCCTGCGCGGTCTGCGACAGAAGCAGCGTGCGCGCCGGCAGCTTGTCGTCATAGAACTGCGCCAGGAACGAGCCCAGCACCTCAGCCGGCTCCAGCGCCGGATCGGCCTTGGGGAAATAGGCGCGGTTGCCCCAGTTCTGGCCGGTGCGGAAGAAGAACACCTGGATGCAGGTCTGGCCGCCCTCCTGATGGATGGCGAAGACGTCGGCCTCCTCCACCGTCTGCGGGTTGATGCCCTGATGCGCCTGCACATGGGAGAGCGCGGCCAGCCGGTCGCGGTAGATTGCGGCGCGCTCGAAATCGAGCTCTGCCGAAGCCTGCTGCATGGCGGCCGAGATTTCGGTCTTCACCTTCTGGCTGCGGCCGGAGAGGAAATCCTTGGCCTCCGCGACCAGCTCGGCATAGCCCTCATGCGAGATCTCGCCGGTGCAGGGACCGGCGCAGCGCTTGATCTGGTAGAGCAGGCAAGGCCGCGTGCGGTTCTCGTAGAAGGAGTTGGTGCAGCTTCTAAGCAGGAAGGCGCGCTGCAGCGAATTGATGGTGCGGCCGACCGCGCCGGCCGAGGCGAAGGGGCCGAAATAGTCGCCCTTGCGAGAGCGCGCGCCGCGATGCTTGTAGATGCCGGGCGAGACATGGTCGCCGGTGAGCAGGATATAGGGAAATGACTTGTCATCCCGCATCAGCACGTTGAAGCGGGGCCTGAGCCGCTTGATGAGGTTGGCCTCAAGCAGCAGCGCCTCGATCTCGGTGCGGGTGACGACGAATTCCATCGTCGCCGTCTCGCGCACCATGCGGCCGATCCGGGCGGTGTGGAATCGCCCCTGTGCATAATTGGTGACGCGCTTCTTCAGGCTGCGCGCCTTGCCGACATAGAGCACGTCGCCGGCGGCGTTCATCATGCGATAGACGCCGGGCTGGTTGGGCAGCCGCTTGACGAAGGTCTGGATCACCTCGGCGCCGACCATGCCGTCGGCATCGCCGGCATGCGGCGTCCAGTCGATGGCCGTGAAGGCGACATCGGGGCCAGTCGGCAAAGCCTCGGGTTCGACGCTGTCTC
>NZ_RZSB01000779.1:0-2761 GCF_004023285.1 Mesorhizobium sp. M2A.F.Ca.ET.067.02.1.1 | reverse complement strand
AGATAGAGAACGACCGACAAAATGAGGAGGTGGCGCGCGGCCCGGCTGCGCGTCCAGAACGAAATGGCGAACAGGACGATCGCCATGACGATGAAGAGATGCGGAATTTCCGCGCGCCAGTAGAAGCCGAATCCCTTGAGGACCAGCCATGCGTCGGCGATGCCGACCGCCGCCACGGTCAGCGGATTTGAACGCAGCGCGACCGCCGCCAGTGCCGTACCGACGCACCATGTCACCAGCGCCGACGCCTCGTCGCCGGAAAGATGGTACATCTGTCCGATCAGCGCGATCGATCCGCCGAACGCCGCCGCGGCAACGATCCACAGCGCCTCGCCGATCGCGGCATGGTCACGCGTCTTCAGCACCGCGCCGCCGACATAGCCGGCAAGAATGACCGCAAACAGAGCCGCCACGCGAACGAGACGCGGGAAGGCCTCCCAATTGGCGGCGACGAAGATCAGGATCGCGGCGCTGAACAAAAGCGCCGCCATCATCGCCAGGATGGAGCCGAAGCTCAGAGACGCGCGCTCATTGGCGGCGACATCGCACGCCAGCGCCTCCGCCGTGGCGGGATCGATCAGCCCGATCTCCCGCCAGCGCGCGATATCCGCCCTCACCCTTTTAGCATAGCCCGCCATGCATTTCCCCCAAGCCCGACCACTTCCTTAGCGAACAGCCAAACCGTTGACGCAGCGGCATTTTTCGATTGGCCTTCTTTGTGACGCAGGCGTGAATGGCGGTTAATGTTGCATTGCACAATTTGCATTGCTGCCATGCGCCAACGGCACTTTTAAATCGATACGATCCCACTTATTTTCTGTTCGTACACAAACGGAATGATCCGAACTAAAGACGAAACGAGAACTACCATGAACCTGATCCGCAACTACCGCAACTGGCGCCGCTACCGGGAAACCGTTTCCGAGCTGAACCGCCTGTCGAACCGTGAACTGACCGACCTCGGCATCAGCCGCAGCGACATCCACTACGTCGCCCGCAAGGCGGTCTAATCCGCTTCGGACCGCAAATGGTCCGAACCATTGAAGAGAGTTAAGACAATGAACCTGATCCGTAGCTACCGTAACTGGCGCGTTTATCGCGAGACGGTTTCCGAGCTGGGTCGGCTTTCGAACCGTCAGCTCCATGATCTCGGCATCGTCCGCGACGAGATCAAGATGGTCGCCCGCAAGGCGATCTAAGCAAGGAATTTCGCAGGGTCGACCTCCTCCCCGACCCTGACGAATGAGGTCAACCTTCACCTCCTCCCGAGGGTTGACCACCGAAACGGCGCCCGCCGGACCTCCTCCCCCGGCGGGCGTTGTTCAAGAAGCGAACGTAGTTCGTCTTCAAGCGAACGAAGTTCGTCTTCGAAGGTTTCGCCCTTCTAAAAAAGGCGAAAGAGATTTCGTCAAAGCCGACCTCCTCCCCGGCGATGACGAATTAGGTCGATCTTCACCTCCTCCCGAGGATCGACCCCCAAAACGACACCCGCCGGACCTCCTCCCCCGGCGGGTGTTGTTGTTTTTGGCGCCAGTTTCTCGCCGTTGCCGCCCGGCAATTGCAATCGGGCCGCCAAGCGATTATTCCGGCGCTCATGAGCAAAAACATCGTACACGTCATCGGCGGCGGCCTCGCCGGCTCCGAAGCGGCATGGCAAATCGCCGAGGCCGGCGTTCCGGTCGTGCTGCACGAGATGCGCCCGGTGCGCGGCACCGACGCGCATAAGACCGATGGTCTGGCCGAGCTCGTCTGCTCGAACTCCTTCCGCTCCGACGACGCCGAAAACAACGCGGTCGGCCTGCTGCATGCCGAAATGCGGCTGGCCGGTTCGCTGATCATGAGCGCCGGCGATGCCAACCAGGTGCCGGCCGGCGGCGCGCTGGCCGTCGACCGCGACCGGTTTTCCGACGCGGTCACCGCGAAGATCGAAGCGCATCCGCTGATCACCATCCAACGTGAGGAAGTGCCTGGGCTGCCGCCGGCGGACTGGGACCAGGCGATCATCGCCACCGGTCCACTGACGGCGCCGTCGCTGGCACAGTCGATCGCCGAGGCGACCGGCGCCGACGCGCTGGCCTTCTTCGATGCCATCGCGCCGATCGTGCATTTCGACACGATCGACATGAACACCGCCTGGTTCCAGTCGCGCTACGACAAGGTCGGTCCCGGCGGCACCGGCAAGGACTACATCAACTGCCCGATGGACAAGGACCAGTATTTCGCCTTTGTCCAGGCGCTGCTGGAGGGCCAGAAAACCGAGTTCAAAGAGTGGGAAGGCACGCCCTATTTCGACGGCTGCCTGCCGATCGAGGTGATGGCCGAACGCGGCGTCGAGACGCTGCGCTACGGCCCGATGAAGCCGATGGGCCTGACCAACGCCCACAATCCCTCGGTCAAGGCCTATGCGGTGATGCAGCTCCGTCAGGACAATGCGCTGGGCACGCTCTACAACATGGTCGGTTTCCAGACGAAGCTGAAGCATGCCGAGCAGGTGCGCATCTTCCGCACCATTCCTGGGCTCGAAAATGCTGAGTTCGCGCGCCTCGGCGGCCTGCACCGCAACACCTACATCAACTCGCCGACGCTGCTCGATCCCTCGCTGCAGCTGAAATCGCGGCCGGGTCTGCGCTTTGCCGGCCAGATCACCGGCTGCGAAGGCTATGTGGAAAGCGCCGCGATCGGCCTGCTCGCCGGCCGCTTCGCCGCCGCCTCGCGGCTCGGCCACGCGCCCGCGCTGCCGCCCGCGACCCCCGCCTTCCGC